>JBIQMD010000035.1:0-9641 GCA_044463725.1 Truepera radiovictrix | reverse complement strand
AACGAGGCGACCTTGCGCGCTCTGCACCACTGCACTTCCCCTGCCACCGTCCTCAACCTCACCGGCCCAGAGACGGTATCGGTGCGGAGGCTCGCGCAGCGCCTCGGGGCCAGGATGGGCAGGGCGCCTGCCTTCGAGGGTGAGGAGCAGGCCACCGCCCTCCTCAACGACGCCTCCCGCAGCCATGCCCTCTTCGGCTACCCAAGGGTGCCACTCGGGACGATCATCGACCGCGTTGGCGACTGGGTGGCTGGCGGCGGCGAGACGCACGGCAAGCCGACGAAGTTTCAGGTCAGGTCGGGCATCTTCTGATGGCAACGCGCTCCTTGACCGCCGCTCAGGCCCGCCTCCTCAAGGCCGGTACCATCATCCCGGCTCACCCCCTAGCGCTCGACGCCAGCCGCCAGCTCGATGAGCGGCGCCAGCGGGCCCTGACGCGTTACTACCTCGCCGCCGGCGCTGGCGGGGTGGCGGTCGGCGTTCACACCACCCAGTTCGAGATCCGCGACGTTGGGTTGCTAGAGCCGGTGCTGCGCTTGGCGGCGGAGGCCGTAGACGCCGAGGTGGGCGACCGTCCGTTCCTCAAGGTCGCTGGCGTGCTTGGCGAGCGCGATCAGGCGCTACGCGAAGCCGAGTTGGCGAGCTCGTTAGGCTACGACCTCGCCCTGTTGAGCCTCCGTGGGCTAGAGCAGTACAGCGAGGCCCAGTTGATAGCTCACTCCCGCGCCGTCTCAGAGGTCATGCCTATCGTCGGCTTCTACCTCCAGACGGCCGTTGGTGGAAGGCGCTTCAGTCGCGCTTTCTGGCGCGACCTCGCCGAACTGCCTGGCCTGCTCGCCATCAAGATCGCGCCGTTCGACCGCTACGCCACCCTCGATGTCGTGAGGGCGGTGGCCGAGTCGTCGCGCCCTCACGACATCGCGCTGTACACGGGCAACGACGACAACATCCTCGTCGACCTGCTGACGCCTTTCCACGTGCGAGTCGGCGACGCCGTCAAGGAGCTGCGCATCGTCGGCGGGCTGCTCGGGCAGTGGGCGGTGTGGACCAAGGCGGCGGTCGAACTGCTCGAGGAAGTGAAAGTGGCGAGGGAACTGCCTGATATGCCACTGGAGTTGCTCACGCGCGCCGCGAGGCTCACCGCTGCCAACGCCGCCGTGTTCGACGCTGCCAATCGCTTCCACGGCGTCATCGCCGGGGTGCACGAGGTGCTAAGGCGCCAAGGGTTGCTTGAAGGCATCTGGTGCCTCGACCCTGAAGAGGGCCTGTCTCCCGGCCAAGCGGCAGAGCTCGACCGCGTGTACCGCGAACACCCTGACCTAACCGACGACGCTTTCGTTGCGCAGCACCTGGCAGACTGGCTGCGGTGACAGTGGCGTCCGGCGTGGACCTCCGGCCACTCACCAGGCCAGAAGCCTCAGCGGCGGCCCGCTTGTCGGAGGCCGTCGGCTGGAACCAGAACCAGGCCGATTGGGAGCGCCTCATGACCCTTCATCCCCGTGGCGCCTTAGGGGCGTGGAGCGGCAGCGACTTGCTTGGCACGGCCACGCTAGTCAGTTACGGGCGGCAGGCGGCGTGGCTCGGGATGGTGATCGTGGCACCAAGCGCGCGCGGCAGGGGGCTCGGGTCGCTGCTAGTCGACGCCGCCCTCGCCACCAGCGACCTGACCGACGACGCGGTCATCGGGCTCGACGCTACCGAGTTCGGCTCGCCGCTCTACGAGCGTAGGGGCTTCGAGCAGGTCGCGCTCATCGACCGCTGGTCCGGGGTACTGGCCCACGTCCAGCACGGCAGCGGCGCGGCCACGCGCCGCGCGGGCCCGAGCGACGCCAAGCAGCTCGCCGCGTTCGACCTCGCCGCGAGCGGCCTTGACCGCTCGCGCCTGCTAGCGCAGTTCCTGAGCGAACCAACTACGACCGTCGTGGTCGCCGAGGACGGCGCTGGGGTCGGCGGCTACGGGGTGCTCCGTTCCGGCCTGAAGCGCAGCCACCTCGGCCCCCTAGTAGCTAGTTCAGATGAGGCGCTTACTGCCGTCGTCGCGGCACTGGCGGTCGTGGCTGCGAACGCCCCGATCTACCTCGACGCCGTGCGCCGGCCGGGCACGACGCAACAGCTCGAGGGTTTCGGCCTGAGCGTGAGTCGCACCTTGTGGCGGATGACACGGCCAGCGCGGCCAGTCATGAACGGCGACGCGGTCGTGGCCGCGACAGCCTTCGAGTGGGGTTGACGCTAGCGGACGAGTAGGTGAACCCGGGCCCGTGAGGCCCACTTGCACGGGCGGGCTGCGCGAGCAGCGCGCCTCGGGAGGAGCTACATGAGCGACACGAGCATCGGCATCGTCATGAACGGCGTTACCGGCCGCATGGGCACGAACCAACACTTGATCAGGTCCATCCTCGCCATCCGCGAACAGGGCGGCGTGCGCGGTCCACGCGGCACCATCTACCCAGAACCGATCTTGGTCGGGCGCGACCGCGGCAAGCTCGAGCGTCTAGCAGCTGCCCACGGGCTGGGGCGCTACACGACCGACCTCGACGAGGCGCTGGCCGAGAGCGACGCCCGCATCTACTTCGACGCCCTCTCGACCTCGCACCGCGTGACCGGAGTGCGGCGCGCCATCGCCGCTGGCAAGGACATCTACTGCGAGAAACCGATCGCAGCGGACCTCGACACGGCCCTGGCCTTGGCGCGCGAGGCGCGTGCCGCCGGCGTCAAGAACGGTGTCGTGCAAGACAAGCTCTTCTTGCCAGGCATGCTCAAACTCGACCGCCTCGTCAAGAGTGGCTTCTTCGGCCAGATCCTCTCCGTCAGGGGCGAGTTCGGCTATTGGGTCTTCGAGGGCGACTGGCAGGCGGCGCAGCGCCCATCTTGGAACTACCGCACCTCGGACGCTGGTGGCATCATGCTCGACATGTTCGCGCACTGGGAGTACGTTCTCTCCAACCTCTTCGGTCCTGTGCGTTCGCTGGTGTCACTCGGGGCGACGCACATCCCTGACCGCTACGACGAGGTCGGCAGACACTACGCTGCAGACGCGGACGACGCCGCCTACGCCATCTTCCAACTGGAGGGCGGGGTCGTGGCGCAGATGAACTCGTCGTGGACGACGCGCGTCTACCGCGATGACCTGCTCACCCTGCACGTCGACGGCACCCACGGCAGCGCCGTCGCTGGCCTGCGCGAAGTGAAGGTTCAGCACCGCAACTTCACGCCAAAGCCGGTGTGGAACCCAGACGCGCCCAACCCCATCGACTTCCGCGCAGGCTGGGCCGACGTGCCGACTAACGACAAGTACGACAACGCCTTCAAGGTCCAGTGGGAGAAGTTCCTCAGACATGTCGTATGGGACGAGCCGTTCGAATGGGACTTGTTGGCTGGCGCACGTGGCGTGCAACTCGCCGAGCTCGGCTTGCGGTCGTGGAGCGAACGCACCTGGCTCGAGGTACCGGAGTTGGGCGCGTGAGCGGCGATCTGAGGTTGCCCCAGGCGGGCGGCGCGCTGACTAGCTACCGCCTGCGCGCCGACCGCCCCACGTTCCACAAGCCCACCACGCCCATCACCTCACGCATTGCTTACGCCGCAGCTCACGTCGTCAAGGACCCATTCGGCGCCGCCAGCGGCGAGGGCGCGGTCGACTGGTCGGCCACGTTGGCGTTCCGCGAACACCTGTGGTCTTACGGGCTGGGGGTGGCAGAGGCGATGGACACCTCCCAGCGCGGCATGGGCCTCGACTACGAGGCCACCAAGGTCTTGATCGAGCGCTCCTGCGCCGCTGCCAACGCGGCTGGCGGAGCCATCGTGTGCGGAGCCGCCACCGATCAGCTGCCCGCCGGAGCTGCTGTCTCGTTGGCGGCGATAACTGCCGCCTACGAAGAGCAGTGCGAGCACATCGAGGCCGCTGGCGGTCGCGTGGTGGTCATGGCGAGCCGCCACTTGGCCGCTGCTGCCAGGGGCCCGGAGGACTACGCGCAGGTCTACGACCGCGTCCTCTCGCAGGTGCGCGAACCAGTGATCATCCATTGGTTGGGCGAGATGTTCGACCCGGCCCTTGCAGGCTACTGGGGGGCGAGCGACCTTGCCGACGCCATGAACGTCTGCCTCGACGTCATGGGACGTCACGCAAGCAAAGTCGAAGGCATCAAACTGTCGCTACTGGATGCCGACAAGGAGGTCGGCATGCGTGCGCGCCTGCCTGCTGGCGTGCGCATGTTCACTGGCGACGACTTCAACTACCCAAAGCTCATCTTGGGTGACGGCGCTCACCGCTCCGACGCCCTGCTTGGCATCTTCGACGCCATAGCCCCCGCGGCCTCGGCCGCCCTGCAGGCGTTGGACGGTGGCGACGAAGCTGGGTACGCCCGCATCTTCGATCCAACGGTGCCGCTGTCGCGCAAGATCTTCGAGACGCCCACCTACAATTACAAGACCGGCATCGTGTTCCTCGCCTACCTCAACGGCTTCCAGGAGCACTTTCGGATGGTGGCTGGCCTCGAGAGCGCCCGCAGCATCGTCCACCTAAGCGAACTCTTCCGCCTGGCGGACGCCGCAGGCGCGCTGCTCCAACCGGACCTGGCCGTCAAGCGCATGCGGTTGGTGCTCGAGCTCGCGGGCGTGACGGCGTGAGCGTGGACGGCACACCGAGCCTCGAGCGCCTGAGCCTCAACACTGCGACCTTGCGTGGCGCCGACCTGCTGGAGATGGTCGACGCCTGCGCTCGGCTTGGTATCGGCTGGATAGCCCCGTGGCGGGAACAGTTCGCCGTCGCGCCTGCGGACAAGGCAGCACGCGCCATCAAGGACGCTGGCATGCGCGTGTCGAGCTTGTGCCGTGGTGGCTTCTTCCCCGCCGCCACGCAAGCCGAGCGCGACGCACGCATCGATGAGAACCGGCGCGCCATCGATGAGGCAGCAGTGCTTGGCACCGACGTGCTCGTGCTCGTGTGCGGCGGGGTGGTAGCTAAGGACATTCGCGGCTCGCGTCAGATGGTGGAGGACGGCCTCAGCGCGTTGCTACCGTACGCCGCCGAGCGCGGTGTACGGCTCGGCATCGAGCCTCTGCACCCGATGTTCGCCGCCGACCGCTCCGTGATAGTCACCTTGGGCGAGGCGAACGCGCTCGCCCAGCGGCTGGCTTCGCCATGGGCTGGCGTCGTTGTGGACGTGTATCACGTGTGGTGGGATCCGCAGGTGGAGGACGATATCAGCGCGACGGCAGAGCGCATCCTCGGCTTTCACGTCAACGACTGGATAGTGCCCCTGCCCGACATGCTGGCTGGGCGCGGCATGATGGGCGACGGCCACATCGACATCCGGAGGCTACGACTCGCCGTCGACGAGGCAGGGTATCGAGGACCCGTCGAGGTCGAGATCTTCAACGAGGCGCTGTGGGCAAGGCCGGTTGACGAGGTCCTGCGGCTAATGCGGGACCGCTACCAGGCAACGGTGGCATGACTGCCTCGGCCCCGGCGCGGCGGCGGCCTGAGAGGCCGTAGCCAACAGGAAGAACGAGCAAACGCAACGGGACGCCGCCAGCTTGTACCATGAGCTACTAGCTCTGCGATCAGCGGGGCGGGCCACCGCGAGAACCAGACGTATTCGCCTGCCTGCGAGCAGTTCGGGGACCGCCCGGTCGCCCGTGCTTCGTGCAGCGAGCAGCTCACGACAGGAGTCACCCACATGGACGAGTTCGAAATGCTCACTTCTCGGCGCAAGTCGGCAATGCTGCCCCTCAACCGCCTGATCATCGTCGGCATCGTGTTGCTGCTGGCGGCGGTCGTGCTCTTCTCCAGCGTGTTCACGGTGGATCAGGGCTACCGCGGCGTGGTCCTGCGCCTCGGTGCGGTTGAACGGATCGCTGAGCCCGGACTTGGCTTCAAGGTGCCGCTCATCGACCGCGTCGTCATGATGCGCGTGCAGACGAACTCGAAGATCTACGACCACATGGAGACCTACTCTCGCGATCAGCAGCTCGCCGAGTTGCGCATGTCCGTCACTTACCGCTTGGTGCCTGAGAAGGTGAACGAGGTCTACGCGCAGTTCGGTAGCGAGGAGGGTCTCGTTTCACGCCTCATCGATCGCCGCGTCAACGAGCTGCTGCGCACGGTGTTCGGCCAGTTCAATGCCGTCGAAGCGATCCAGCAGCGCAGCTCCCTCAACCAGAAGGTCTTCGACGCCGTCATGGCCGTCATCGACCCGGCCATCGTCGTCATCGAGTCGGTGCAGGTCGAGGACATCGCCTTCAGCTCAGCTTACGAGCAGTCGGTCGAGGCGCGCATGATGGCCGAGGTCGAGGTCCAGCGCCGCAGCCAGGAGCTCGAGCAGCAGCGCATCCAGGCGCAGATCGTCGTCACGCAGGCGCAGGGTGCGGCGGACGCGCGCGTCGCGGAGGCCAAGGCTCAGGCGGAGGCCACCCGCTTGGCTGGTGACGCCGAAGCGAGCGCCATCCGCGCCAAGGGCGAGGCGCTCCGCGATAACCCGCTGCTCGTCAGCTTGATAACGGCCGAGGCTTGGGACGGGGTGCTACCGAGCACCATGTTGCCTGGCAGCACGCTGCCGTTCATCACTGTCGGGGAGTAATCATCGGTTCGCGGCGCTGCGGCCACGCTAGGCGCTGGGCCGCTGCCGGCGGCTACGCCCCCGCCAGGCGCGGGTCGAAGCGGAACGGCCGCGGCTCCCCCAGTTGCATCTCGGCGTAGCGCGGGTGGCGCACGTTTACGACGAGGTTGCGCTCGAGCGGGAGCACCGCGCTAGGCACCCGCAGCGCCAAGCTGGCGCCGGAAGCTAGCCAGGCGTCGCCGATGGCGGCCGCGCTGCGGGAGTCTGCCGCGTCGCCCCACCCTGGGGGCAGTGCAGCTGCGTCGAGGTCGAGGACGGCGGAGTCGGGGAGGCGCGCCTCGATGATCACGTAACTCGCCTCTAGGAGGGCGGGCCGCGCGTTGTGCGCCAAGACTTCGAGGGCCGCGATGGCCGGGGTGCAGCCAAGGTAGACGACCGGCCTGCCGGCTGAGTTCCAGCGGCCGCCGTATAACCGAGCGCCCTCGCCATCGAATGCCGTTGCCGCGTAGCGCGCCTTGAGGATGCGCCATGCCGTCATCACCCGAAGACGCCGTGCTCCATGCGGCCGAGTATGGCCAGCGTGCGCTCGGTGCCGGGTCCGTCTCTGGCGACGTCGAGTGGCGCTTCGTTACCTAGAGCCGCGACCGGCGCGTGCAGCCACTCGACGGCGGCGGCTGCCGACTCGAGGACTTCAACCGCGCGGGCGTACAGGACGACGTAACGCCACAAACGGTCGCTCTCGGTCGCCTCGAAGCGCCCCGCAGCCTTGCGGCGGTAGAGGGTGCTCTCGCTGATCCGCAAGAGCGCAGCGAACTCGGCCTGCGTTGAGCGCAGCGCCTCGCACAGTTCCGCGAAGACGCGGAACGGTAACCCCTCCTCTATCCGGCGGCTGGCGTCTTGGAGGCTGACGTCCTTGCTGCGCAGCAGGCGCGCGACGGTGCGCTCGGCCGACTCGGCACCGACCGGCGCGGGCTCTGGGTTCCAAGTCTGCACTGCCATGCTCACCTCCTAGCTATCATATGACATTCCTAGACTCTCATCTGTCAGTAGTCGCCCGTCAACGTCAGGCCGACCACTACGGGGTCGTGATCGGACGAGCGGTACGGGTCGGGAGCGTAAAGCCCGCGCTGCGCGGTCGATTTGAAGGAGTTGCGGTAATCGATCAGGTCTGGTTCGTCCGCGTTGATGTGCCACGCGGCAGCGCCGGTCACCTGGGGGCGGAGCGACGGGGTGGCGAAGGCGTAGTCGAGTGAGCCAACCTGGCCCTGGTAGACGAAAGTGTAAGTAGCGTCGCCCTCGAACTCTCTGAGAAGGTCGGTGAGGTCGTCCGCGGTGCCGTTCACGCCGTCGAACCCGGCCAGCGTGGCGCGGATGGGGTCCTCGCGGGCGTACGAGTTGAGGTCGCCGAGGATGAGGTAGTCGGGGTCGCGTGCGCCAGTCGGGTCCGTCGCCAGCCACGCGAGCAGGCGCTCGGCAGCCAGAGTGCGCGTGAGGTTGCAGTTGCCCTGGACGGCGTCGTCGTCGCCACGGCCGCAGCTCGAGCCCTTGCTCTTGAGGTGGTTGGCTACCGCCGTGAAGACGCCGCCGCCGTCCATCTGTGCGAAGGTCTGCGCTAGCGCTGGCCGGTTGCGCGCCTCACCCGCGTCTCTTGGGTTGACGAACGCCGCGCTCTTCAACACGGCCGGTGCGCCGACCGGCGTTACGTGCGCTGGTTGGTAGATGAGCGCCACGCGGATGGTGTCGCCGCCGATGGCTCCCGTATTGACGTGGGCGTACGTGCCTGCGCCAACCGCCGCGTTGAGGCCGGCGACGAGGTCACTGATGGCGCCCTCGTCTCTGTCGTTCTCGATCTCGAGGAGCGCCACGACGTGCGCGTCGATTTCGCTTATGGCGGCCACGATCTTCGCGCGCTGGCGTTTTAACTCGGGTGCGTTGGCGGCGCCGCGGCACTCGGCCGTCCCGCTAGGGCCGCATGCGTTACCGAAATCCTCGAAGTAGTTGAGGACGTTGAACGCCGCTACGCGCAGTTCGCCGCCAACCGCCGGCACGCTCGGGCGCGGGTTGGTGGCGAGGTAGTCGGCGCCCGTCGTCGGCTGCACGCGGTAGGTGTCGAAGCTGTAGTCGAGTACGCCGGTGACGTTCACGAGCCTGTCCCCGCCGCGGAAGAGGTTCGTCTGGTCGTAAGGCAGGCCGTTCGGGTGGCGGGCGGGGCTGGGGTTCTGGCTGCCGCGGCCGTCGTCAAGCAAGATGCGGGAGCGCTCGAGGTAGCTAGTGGCGTCCGTTACGCCGCGGGAGCGCGGGTCGAGCCGACTGGTTGGCTGCTGCGGCCGGGCGGCTCCGGCCTGCGGGAGCGCCAGCCACACTTCGCCGTAGCGGTCGAAGTCGAAGTACTCGCTTATCACTAGTTCCTGCGGGAAGGTGACGAGCATGCCCTCATACGCCTCGAGGTCCGTGACGGCGTCGAGCGGCAGCGAGATGCGCGCCGGCGTTGGGAGCGGAACGCCGCTTGGGCACGTGATCACGGCGCTGACGTCAGAGATCTCGGTGAGGCCGTTGAACTCCACCACGCGGCCCGTCACGCGCACGCGGTCGCCGACCGCGACGTCCGTGCGCGAGTCGAAGACGTACACCCCCTCGCTGGTGCGCGGGTCGCCGTCCGCATCGCCATCCTCCTCCTGCACGGCGTAGCCTCCCAGGTTCGTGCCGAACGGCCTGTCGCCGTCGTCTCTCTGGAAGTCGCCTACCACCACTCCCTGAATGGTGACGGTGGCGCCAACGAGCGGGCTGGCGGCGCCACGGCCCTGCACGGCGTGGACCTTGGTGGCTGGCGCGTTGCAGGCGGGGGCCTCGTTGCGTTGGTCGGTTGGTCGGCCAGCACTTGGCGCCGCCTGCCCGGCGGCGGCGCCCGCGCTGACCTGGACCTTGGGGCCTGACCGCGAGGAGCAAGCGGCCAACGTCAGCGTCAGGAGGACGACGACCAGCCAGCTCGTGATCTTCTGCACGCACCCACTCTCCCCTCGGCTACGCCAAGCTACTACAGGGCCGCTTGACACCTCCAGGAGACCGACCTATCCTCTCAATACCCCC
>JBIQMD010000034.1:0-9782 GCA_044463725.1 Truepera radiovictrix | reverse complement strand
GTCGGCAAGTCGAGCATCGTCAACGCACTAGTTGGCGACGAGCGCGTGATAGTAGCCGACTTGCCTGGCACGACGCGCGATCCGGTAGACGTGCACTTCGAGTTCGGCGGCCGGCCGTTCGTGCTGATAGACACGGCGGGCATGGCCCGCAAGGACGTCGGCGACCTCGAGTACTACGCGAGGATCCGCGGCGAGATGGCGTTGCGGCGGGCAGACGTCGCGATCTTGGTGGTCGATCCGTTCGAACTCGGAGATCACGAATTACGGCTCGCGAACCTCGCCCTCGAGTGGGGTAAGCCGGTCACCGTCGCCGTGAACAAGTGGGACTTGGTGGCTGACGAGCAGCTCGAGCCGTTCCGCGAACGGCTAGACCAACAGCTCGCCCACCTGGCGTTCGCGCCGCGCGTCTACACGAGCGCGTTGACCGACTTCGGCCTCCACGAGCTGTTGGCTACGGCCGTGCGCCTCTACGACACGGCGCACATGCGCATCGGCACGTCCGAGCTGAACGGTTGGCTAGACGTCTGGACGGCGCGGCAGACGCCTCCGAACTTCTCAGGCAGGCCGCTCAAGCTGCTCTACGTCAGTCAAGTCGACGTGGCGCCGCCTACTTTCGTCTTCTCCATCAACAGCGAAGCGCTCCTGACCAGGCCGTACGAGCACTACTTGCGCAACCGCATCCGCGAGGACGTCGGCTTCGCAGAGGTACCGATCAGGATGGTGTTCAAGGAGCGCAGCGGCGGCAAGAAGAAGGTCCGCGTTTGAGGACGGCGCGGCTGCCAGCTCAGCCGCGCTCGACGGTCAACGTCACTCGCAGATTGCCCCTGCGCGTCTCGCCCTCGACCTTGGCGACGTTGAAGCGGCCCAACCCGGCCGCGTAGACCTCGTCGCCGACGGCCGCGCTAGCGGCCTTGCCTGCCGGGCGCCCGTTGACGGTGACGCGCCCTGCCGCGACGCCCTTGGCGAAGTACGCGCGCGAAACGCCGAACGCTCGCGCCCCAAGCACATCGATGCGCAGGGACGGCACGACTGCTGACTGGGTCTTGCTGTTGCCGCCGAACGCCAAGTCGACGCGCGTCTCGCTCGCGCTGACGGGCACGCCGGCCACGCTGCGCAGCGCCAGGAACTCTGGTGGCAGCGCCCCGAGAACGACGAGGCTCGCACCGTCCTGGTGGCCGGTGGCGTCACCGAGCTTGCCTGCGCCGAAGAGCCGCTGAGCGGCAGCGCGCAGGTCATCTGGGTCGACGTCGCCCTCGACGTAGAGGGCAGTGAGCAGCGGCGTGGCCTCTGGCACGGAGTCTGGCAAGGCGCAGACGACGCGCCTCCTCGCCCCTGGGTAGCCGCCCCAGGCACTGACGCGCACCCCGTGAGCCCGGACCTCGGCCATCAGGGCGTCAGCGGCGTCTGGCTCGAGGAACTCACTGAACGCAACGCGCCCACCCGCCGCCTGCTTGGCCAAGGAAGCTGCACTAGCTGGCGACTCGGGTTGGCCGCGGCCCTCAGCGGACGTCAATTACCTCGATCCCCGCTGCCTTGAGGCGCGCAGGGAACCCTTGGGCGTCGTCGCCTGCCACGCGCAGCACGAGGCGGCGCTTGTGGCCAGGCTGGATGCCGGTCGTCACGGCCGCCACGATGTTGGAAGGCGCGCCCTGCTCCGCTACCTTCGCTAGGACCCCAGGTTCGTCAGGCAGTTCGACCGTCACGCGGGTGCCGCCCTCGCGAAGCGCAAGGAACGAAACGAGCGCACGCATCAGGTCGGTGATCGTCAAGATCCCAACCAGCTCGTTGCCATCGAGGACAGGCAGGCCGGAGACACGGTGTTCTTCCATGAGAAGCGCGGCCTGCTCGATGGGGTCCTCGGCACGCACGGTGATGACTGGCGACTTCATCACGTCTTTCACGCGCAGCTTGCTCAACAGGTAGTTGAGTTCGTAGATCGAGAGAGTCGTTGCTTTGGACGGCGTTGCCTCTTTGAGGTCGCGGTCCGTGACGATGCCTATCAACCTGCCGTCACGCGTGACGGGGAGGCGCCGGTAACCTCCCTCTCGCAGGCGCTGCATGGCCTCCATCACGGGCGTATCTGCGCTCACCGTTTGCGGGTCGGGTGTCATCCACTCGCGAACAAGCATTCTATGGTCCTCCTTGGCTTTACCCCGATGCTAACACCGCGCTTGTCCTACGCGAGCAAGAAACCCCTTGCCTGCATGCCATGATGCCCAGATGAAGCGCTTGGCCATCCTCGGTTCCACCGGTTCGATAGGCGTGCAGACCCTTGACGTAGCGCGCTGGCACGGCCTGAGGGTTGTGGCCTTGGCTGCTGGTCGCAGCGCCGACCTCCTCATCCGACAAGCGCACGAGTTCAAGCCAGAGGTGGTGGCGTGCGACGAGGCGGTGGGTGCGGAGGTGCGCGGCAACCTGCCACCTGGTACGCGCCTGGCCGTTGGCGCATCTGGACTAGAGGAAGTGGCTACGTCCGAGGTCGATGTCGTCGTCGCCGCCGTTCCCGGAATCGCCGGCCTCGCGCCGACGGCGGCGGCTCTGCGCGCCGGGCGTCACGTTGCCCTCGCCAATAAGGAAGCCATGGTCGTGGCTGGCCCGCTCATGTGGCAGCTGGCGCGCGAGCACGGCGCCAGCATCACGCCCGTGGACTCCGAGCACTCCGCTCTCTACCAATGCCTGGTAGGCGAGGAAGTGGGCGAGGTCTCTGCCCTCGTGCTCACGGCGTCTGGCGGGCCTTTCCGTGACGGTCCGGCTGACTTGGCGCGCGTTACGCCAGAGCAGGCCCTCGCCCACCCGAACTGGAGCATGGGGCCGAAGGTCACCATCGACTCGGCCACGCTCTTCAACAAGGGCCTCGAGGTGCTTGAGGCGCACTACCTCTTCGAGTTCCCCCTAGACCGCATCGAGGTCGTCGTGCACCCGGAGTCGCTCGTGCACGGCCTCGTCAGGTTCAAAGACGGCAACATCAAGGCGGCGGTCGGACCGCACGACATGCGCTTGCCCATCCAGTACGCAATAACTGGTTCGCGGCGCCCGCCGACACCCCTCGCTCCCCTGCCGTTACGCGGCAGTTGGACCTTCGAGGAGCCTGACCACGAGCGCTTCCCGAGCTTGCGCTTGGCGTACACGGCGGGCGCTGCCGGCGGCGTTGCCCCCACGTACTTGAACGCAGCAGACGAGGTGGCCGTGGCTGCCTTCCTCGCAGGGCAACTCGCGTTCGACGGCATCGCGCGCGTACTCGCCAGCGTCCTGCAGGCTGCACCCACCGCCGAGCTGACCTGGGACAACATCCACGCCGCCGACCTCGAGGCAAGGCAACTAGCCGAGCGCCACACGACGATGGTGGCGAGCTAGCCGTGGGCGGCTCAGGTGGAGTCAAATTGCCGTTCAAGCTCGCCGGCATTCCCGTAAGGCTTGATTACAGCTTCCTCCTCGTACTGCCACTGTTCGCCTACCTCATCGGCAGTCAGCTGAGCGCGTACGCCCAGCTGTTCAAGTCAGCCATGGGCATCAGCGTCGACGTCGCCAGCCTTACTACGGGCGTAACGCCCTGGCTCATCGGCCTGACTGGCGCCATTGGGCTCTTCGCTAGCGTCGTCGTTCACGAGCTAGGCCACGCCCTCGTAGCGCGGCGTTACGGCGTAGCGGTTCACGAGATCCGCCTGTGGTTCCTAGGCGGCGTCGCCCAGTTCGACGACATGCCGAAGCAACGCGGCGCAGAGGCCGTAGTCGCCATCATCGGGCCCATCATCAGCTTCCTCATAGGGTTCCTCCTACTGCGCTTGGCGTCTAGCCTGGCCGGATCCGGTTTTGCCTTCATGGTTCTCGGTTACCTCGGGGTTACGAACGTGGCGCTCGCTATGTTCAACCTCATCCCGGCCATTCCATTGGACGGCGGGCGGGTGTTGCGCAGCCTGCTTGCGCTCTTCATGCCTCAGGGCCGCGCCACGCTCACGGCGGTCACCATCAGTGGCTTCGTGGCCGTGCTCTTGGGTCTCTACGGCTTCTTCACCTTGCAGCTGTGGCTCGTCGTCATCGCGTTCTTCATCTACAACGCCGGGCGCATCGAGGGGCAGGCAACGACGCTCAACCAGGCGTTCGAGGGCAAGACCGTCGCAGACCTCATGACCCGCAATCCGCTAACCGTTACGCCCGAGATGCACCTCACGCAGTTCCTGCAACTCATCCACTTCCGTCCGCACACTGGTTACCCGGTGGTAGGGCCGGACGAGAAGCTGCTCGGCTTCGCGAGGCTCGCCGCCGCCAAGCGCAGGCCGGACAGTAGCCAGGCGGGTGAGGAACACGGCGGCGGTCTGTTCGGAAGGCTGGAACCCCAAGAGAGCCAGCCGCCAAGGGCCACCGAAAAGCAACTCGCCGAGCTGGACCCGAACGCCACCGTCGCAGACATCCTCGAGCAGGCGGAGACCATCGGTCCTGAAGCCAGCGCCATGGACGCTCTGAAGCGCATCGCGCAGGGACGCCTTGGGCGCCTCGTCGTGGTGGACGGTGGCGGTAAGGTCGTCGGTCTGCTTAGCAAGACGGACCTCGTTAGGCAACTAACGAGCTCCCACGATGCCGGTCGAGGCCACCGCGTCTGACATACTTGACCAGTGGGAGTAAGCAAACTGACAGCAGGCGCGGTCAGATGCGCCGCTCGAAGGACCCCCACCGTAGGAGCCACCAGATAGCATGCTGACCGCACTTACCTTCGCCCTCATCCTTACGAGCGCCGTCGTCGTGCACGAGCTGGCGCACTTCTTCAACGCCCGCAGCGTCGGCGTTGCAGTTCGCGCGTTCAGCGTCGGCATCGGGCCGATCCTGGCGCGCGTCAAGTGGCGCGGAACGGAGTGGCGCATAAGCCTCCTGCCGCTAGGCGGCTACGTCGACCTGCCCGGCATGGGCCCGCGCGTCGACGAAGACGGCACCCTGCACCACCCAGACGAGGGCATGGCCAAACTACGCCTCCTGCCCAAGTTGTGGGTGTTGGTTGGCGGCGTCATCGCCAACTACGTGCTTGGCAGCCTGCTGTTGGCGGGCGCCATCACCATGCAGCCAGGGTTCAGGGAGATGACGGGCGCCACCGTCGTTCCGCAGGGTTCCCTAGTTGCCCGCGTCGTGCCTGACTCGAACGCCGAGCACCTCGGGCTCATGAGCGGCGACCGCATCCTCACGCTCAACGGCCAAACCGACCCGAGTCCTGAGGCCGTCATCGCGCAAGTTCAGGGAGCAGACCACCTCGACATGGTGCTGCAGCGCGGCGCCCAACAAGTGACAGTCTCGACCCCGTGGCCACTCGGCGATCAGACCTCACCGCCACTACTTGGCATCGAGATCGGGGCCATCTTGCCGCCGGTTCCATTCCTGACCGCGCTCGGCGAGTCGGCGGCTTTCGGCATCCGCATAGTGCCCGAGATGGTCAAAGGCTTCGTTTCCGGCTTAGGCGCGGCCGTCACGGGAGCGCCAAACGCGGAGGTGGCTGGCCCTGTCGGCATGGTGACGCTCGTGTCGCAAGCCACTCAGGTTGGGGTCGCTAGCGTGCTCCTCCTAGCCGCCGTCATCAACTTCTCGCTCGGCGTCTTCAACCTGCTGCCCATCCCGGGGTTGGACGGCGGCCGCATGCTTCTCGCCACCGTGGTCGCCATCAGAGGCAAGCCGTTCAAGCCAGGGCAGGAGGAGAAGTTCCACTTCGCGGGCGTCATGCTCGTGATGGGGCTGATCGTCCTGATCACGTTCCGCGAATTGAGTGCGCTCTTCACGTCGTGACCGAGTCGGCGCCAAGCAGCTGGACCGGTGGCAAGCGCATCGACGTCCTCATTCCAGCGTTCGACGAGGCGCCTAACGTCGGCGCCGTCGTCAAGGCGGCGCTTGCCGCGGGACTCGGGCGCGTGCTGGTCGTAGACGACGGCTCCCGTGACGGCACCAGCCAAGCAGCCGCTGCCGCTGGCGCCGAGGTCGTCACGTTGCCAGTAAACCGCGGAAAGGGCGGGGCGCTGCATGCTGGGGCGAGCGCGCTAGGCGGCGACGTGGTCGTCATGCTCGACGCCGACCTCGTCGGGTTGCGGCCAGAGCACGTCAGGGCCCTTGCGAAGCCAGTCGCAGTTGGCCGGGCGGACATGACGCGGGGAAGCTTCACGGGTGGGCGGTGGGCTACGACGACGGCGCAGCACGTCACGCCGCAGCTCAACGGGCAACGAGCGCTCGGGCGCACTGCTCTCCTAAGCGTTGAAGGCTTAGCCGAAAGCCGCTACGGCGTCGAGGTCGTCATCACGTTTCACGCTGCCAACAACGCGTGGCGCTGCGAGAACGTTGCCCTAGAGGGCGTCTCGCAGATAATGAAAGAAGAGAAACGCGGCTTCTGGCGCGGTGCGCGGGTACGCCTGCGCATGTACCGCGACATCGCCACGGCGCTACTTCACCGAGGGCGGGCCGGTGCCGGGAGGGGTGGGCGCACGTGGAGGTAGTGACGGTACCGCTTGGCCCCATCAGGGCGAACGCCTACTTGTTGGCGTTGGAAGGACGCGTCGTGGTGGTCGACCCGGGCGACGAAGGCGAGGCGCTGGCCGCCGCCCTGGCGGAGCGCGGATGGGAACTCGCCGCCGTATGGCTCACCCACGCGCACTTCGACCACGTTGGCGGTATTACGGCCCTGCTGCGTGCTGCCGGCGAGGTACCAGTGCACATGCACCCCGCTGACGAGCCGCTCCTGCGTAACGCCGTCGCTTCGGCCGCGCGCTTCGGGCTCGAGATCGAGGCGCCGCCGCTCGACTACCTGCCGATGGCGCACCGGGAGACCGTCACGGCGGGCGGCATCAGCGCCCAAGTCCTGCACACGCCAGGGCACGCCCCGGGCCACGTCGCCTTCTACCTTCCTGAGGCCGGTATGGTCCTCTCCGGCGACGCACTGTTCAACAACTCGATCGGCCGCACCGACCTGCCGTACGGCGATCACGAAGAGCTGCTTGCCAGCATCAGGCGCGAACTCCTGACGCTGCCGCCCGAGACGCGCGTCCTGCCTGGCCACGGTGGGCCGACCACCGTGGCAACGGAGGCAGCTAGCAACCCGTTCCTCTGACTCTCCAACTAGTCGTCTGCTAGCAGGCGCGCTTCGATCGCGCGCGCGTGGGCCTCGAGCCCCTCTGCTCGCGCCATCAGCACTGCGGCTGGCCCGATGCGTTGCACGGTGGCGGCCGAGAGGAACGTGAGCGGCACGACCTTCTGGAAGTCACGCAGGTTGAGGAACGAACTGAAGCGCGCCGTCGCGCCGGTCGGCATGACGTGACTCGGACCCACGACGTAATCGCCTAATGCCTCCAGACTGTTGGCGCCCAGGAACAGCCCCCCGGCGTTACGCACTCTGGCAACCAACGACCACGGGTCCTCGACCAGCAGGCAGAGGTGCTCGGGCGCGAAGGCGTTAGCCACCGCCATGGCCTCATCCAGGTCAGCTACGAGGACGGCCACCCCGCGCCGCTCGATCGAGTCGGAGGCCGTGCGCGGGTCGGGCAACGCAGAGCTGGCTGTAGGAAGAGCTGACAGCACGCTCTCGAGCAGTGCGAAGCTAGGGGTGACGAGGACGGGCGTTGCGCCCGCATGCTCGGCCTGGGCGAGCAAGTCTGCCACGACGTGAGCGACGGCGGCGGATGCGTCCGCTACGACGAGCGTCTCAGTTGGGCCCGGCAGCGCCTCGATGCCGACCGCGCCGAACACCTGCCGCTTCGCCTCGACCACGTAGCGGTTGCCTGGGCCGACTACCTTGTCCACGCGCGGCAGGCTAGCCGTCCCGTAGGCGAGCGCCCCGATGGCCTGTGCGCCCCCGACGCGCAAGACCTCGCGCGCCCCGACCACCGTGGCCGCGTACCGCACCTCAGCTGGCACGTCGCCTCGCGGTTGCGGCGGCGTGGCGATCACGATGCGTTCTACTCCAGCGACCTTGGCCGGCACGGCCGTCATGATGACGCTCGAGAAGAGGGGCGCCGTGCCGCCCGGCACGTAACAGCCAACGCTCGCAAGTGGCAGGACGAGTTGACCGAGCATCTCGCCGCCTGCCGCGTGCACGAACCCACCTTCGGACTGACGCTGGTAGTACTCCTCCACCCGCCGTGCAGCGAGGCGGATGGCCGCAGCCAGCGCGGGGTCTAGCTCGCTCTCGGCAGAGTGCAACTCGTCCTCGCTGACCATGACGCCGTCTAGCTCGACCCCGTCGAAGCGTGCGGTGTGGTCGCGGAGGGCGGCGTCGCCGCGTAGGCGCACGTCGTTGAGGATGCCCCTGACGCCCTCGTAAGTTTCCCCGTCGGTAAGGTCCAGGCCGATGCGCTCCTCGCACCAGGCGAGGGCTGCAGCAGCACTGTTCAAGACTCGCATAGCGTCAAGGATATAGGGCTGGTCGAGGTAGCGTCGCCGCATGGGACTACGACGGCAACGGGTGAGGCGCGCGGCGTCGTCCGCAGAGTGCTAGGTGGCTGGCTGGCCGTCTTGCGCGGTAAGGCGGAGGCCGTCTAGACCCAACGTCAGCGCAAGCCGGAACTCTTCATGCACCGAGCGGTCCTGCCGGTAGGCGGCCCACTGCAACGCCGTGATGAAGAACACGTTCGCGAGGGTGCGCGCCAGGCGGTCGGCCGAGTAGTCGCGCCTGACGTTGCCGTCGGCTTGCGCGCGCTTGAGGGCGGTCCGCAGCAAGTCGACGAGCGGGAGGGCGCGGAACGCCGCCCGCGACCGCTCCTCGTTAGGGCTGAGCAGCTCGAAGGAAATGGGGAGGATGAGCTCGCGGTGGGCGGCAACGAACTCCGCTAGCTCCTCGAAGAGGTAAGCGATCTCGGCGAGGCCATCGAAGCGATCATCGCCGCGCCGCGCCTCCACTCGGCAGCCAAGGGCCTCTAGTTGGCGCGCGAAGTGCGCCACCAGCATGCTCTCCTTGTTGGGGAAGTAGTTGAAAACGGTACCGCGCGACACGCCGGAGCGTTCCGCGATGAGCTCGAAAGTTGCGCCCTTGAGACCGCGTTGCTCGATCAACTCAAGTGCGCTCTCCAGGATACGCGCGCGGCGGTTGGCTTTCTGGCGCTCCCTCGGGCTGAGCTGGGCGGCGGCATTCTCGTTCCAGACGGCGTTTGTTGCGCTCACCCCGGCATCATACCGTTGGCCGCCGAAGCCAAGAGCGTTCGTGGTGAGGTGCGGCCGCTAACGAACGCCGCCCGGACCACACGGCCCGGGCGGCTTGTGAACACCTTGACTGTCAGTCGCTCAGGCCTTGCGGGCCACGTCGACCAATGCCTTGAAGGCGGTCGGTTCCTGCGTTGCGAGGTCGGCTAGAACCTTGCGATCGAGTTGCACGCCGGCTTTGCGCAGGCCAGCAACGAAACGCGAGTAGCTGACGCCCTCTTGACGCGCGGCTGCGTTGATGCGCGCGATCCAGAGGCGGCGGAACTCGCCCTTCTTGTCGCGGCGATCACGGTACGCGTAGTCGGCGGCGTTGAGCAGGGTCTGCTGCGCGGTGCGAACGCTCTTGGAGCGTAACCCCCAGTAGCCCTTGGCGCGCTTGAGGATCTTCTGGTGACGGCGGCGGCGAACTACGCCGGTTTTGGCTCTTGGCATGGCTCAGCCTCCTCAGTCGTACGGGAGCAGCGCTTTTATGCGATCTGCTTCCGGCTTGGCGATGATCAAATCGGTGCGGCCCTGGCGAATCTTGCGACCTGACTTCTTGAAGTTCAGGTGCCTCTTGCCAGAGCGCATGGCCTTGACCTTACCTCGCCCTGTGATCTTGACACGGGCTTTGGTGCCCTTATGGG
>JBIQMD010000033.1:0-9846 GCA_044463725.1 Truepera radiovictrix | reverse complement strand
GTCTTGGCGGACAACCTCGAGGCGGAGGGTCACGACGTGATTCTGGCTGGCGACGGTAGCCTAGGTGAGCGGTTGTGGCACGAGGCAGCGCCTGACCTCGTCGTGCTCGACGTCATGCTCCCCTTCAAGGACGGTTACAGCTTGTGCCGCGAGCGCCGCGTGGCAGGAGACGTCACTCCCGTGCTCTTCCTCTCCGCCAAGGGCGCGCCAGAGGAACGCGTTGCGGGGCTGGAGTCCGGCGGCGACGACTACTTGGCCAAACCGTTCCACTTGCCTGAGTTCCTGCTTCGGGTAGCCAAGTTGCTAGGGCGCAGTGGCCGCTTGCGGGCCGCGAACGCGCGCGTCGGCTTCGGCGGTCACGAGGTCGACCTGTTGAAGTGGACGGCGCAGTTACGGAACGGCGAGACGGTGACGCTAAGCGAGCGCGAGGTTGGCATCCTGCGGCTCCTCACTAGCCGCGCTAACGAGGTGATCAGCCGCGACGAGATCCTCGACGCCGTATGGGGCACCACCACGTTCCCAAGCAGCCGCACGGTCGACAACTTCATCATGCGCCTGAGGCGCTACTTCGAGCCTGATCCAACTGAACCGCGCTACTTTCACACCGTCTGGGGCGTTGGTTACCGCTTCACGCCGGAAGCGACCAGCTACCCAGAGCACAATTGAGCCGCACTGGTTCGTCAGGCGTCGGCGAGGGCGTCTGCGAGGGCGCCAGCCAACGTCCCGACTGGCTCGACCACGACGTCGGTCAGGCCCAGCCACCTCGCCATGAGGCGCAGCTCCGCACTCAGCGCCTCAGCTACCTTGCCGTCTGGCTTGCGCCTCGCGCCGGGCGCAGGGAGCTCCTCACGCCACGCGGACTTCACCAGCAACGTTCTGGCCTTGCGGTCGGCTTTCAGGTCGACGCGCGCGGCCATTTGGTCGCCTAACAGGAACGGCAGCGTGTAGTAGCCGTACTTGCGCTTGGCTGCCGGTGTGTAGATCTCTATGCGGTACTCCATGCCGAACATGCGTTCAAGCCTGTCGCGGTACCAGCAGGCTGGGTCGAACGGTGAGAGGAGCGCCGCCCCCGTCGCGCTGCCGGGGTCGCGTGCATCTTGGTGCAAGAGGGCGGGCTCGTTCCAACCTTCCACTTTCACCCAGCGCGCCAACCCGCGCTCGACGGCCGAGTCGGCGAGGGGCCGCGCCTGAGTGAGCTTGATGCGGAAGTGATCGCTGAGGTCGCCGACGGTCCCTAGCCAGTTGGCCTTCAGTGCGCGGTCGAACAACTCCTGCCTGGCGGCGGCAACGGGCAGGCCTGGCACCTCGGCCTGCTCGCCCCACACGTGAGCGGGCGCGGCGTAGAGCCGCTGGAAGTTCGGACGACCCGCGATGGCGGCGCGCCCCGTCATGAACAGGTACTCGAGGGCCTGCTTGGTGGCGCTCCAGTCCCACCAGCTCCCGCGCTTGCGGCCCGGGTCTTCCTCGAGGTGGGCCAGGTCGGCGCTCGTGAGCGGGCCGCTTTCGCACAGCGCCCTCTCCACCTCCGCGAACAGTTCCGGCCGATAGTTCTCTGGAAAGCGCTCGAAATGGTTCTGCCAGCGCTCCTCGTAGTGCTCCATGCGGTGACGCAACGCCGGAAGGAGGTCTCGCGGCATGACAGACGCCTCGTGGCCCCAGTGCTCGAAAGTCTCACCGGATGACCATAAGTAGTCGTCGAATACGGCGGTGTCGTAGGGTCCGTGCCGTGAGTAGAGGGGCATGTAATGGGCGCGGGCGAGGACGTTGACGCTGTCGAGCTGCAACACGCCCTGGCGCTCCAAGTACGCGCGCATGTGCCCAACGTTGGCTCCGGGCGTACGTTTGCGGGCAAGTCCCTGGGCGGCCAGGAAGATGCGCCTAGCCTCAGCCGCCGTCAGTAGCTCCGTCATTCTCCTAGGCTAACGCCTTGGCCTGGCCACCGCCTCGTGCAGCGCCACGCCAATGCCTGCCCGGGCAACATGCGAGCTGCGGTGGCCAGGTAGGCTAGTTGGGTGAGTTCCAAGTTACCCGCAGTCGGGTCGTCGGCCCTCATCCGCTACCTGCGCTTCGGGTGCGCGTGACGGCCCCGGCCACCCAAGTCCTGTGGCGCGTGCTGTTCACGCTGGCCTCGAGCGTGTGGCTCGGCGGTTACGTCGCGCTTGCCGTGGTTGCGCGCGCGTCGACTACTAGCTTGGCTCCGTCTACCAGGGTCGCGTTCTTCCGCGCCCTCGGCCGCGCCTACCTGCCCGTTGGCGGCGTAGCGCTCGTGGTTGGGATCTTGAGTGGTTCGGTGCTGCTGCGGGACCGCCCGGTTGACGGCCTGACGATCGCAACCGCCATCACGGCTGGTCTGCTGGTCGCGCTGCTCGCCCTTGGAGTCGTCCAGGCCAGGCGCATGACCCGGTTACGCCAGCGCGTTACGGCCGCACCGAGCAACGGTGAGTTGGCGACCAAGGTCGTGCGCGGCGGCAACGCGGCCACTGCTCTGCGTGGGCTGCTCGGGGTTCTCAGCCTCGCCTTGGTCGTGCTCGGCAGCTTGTTAGTCAACTAACCTTCGCTAGACGGGCCTTCGTTATCCTGATAACTTTACTAGGCATTGAGCAGTCGCGGGACCATGGTCCTCGCGGCGATCGGAGACGACATGACCCTTCCGCCTGCCACGCCGGAGCCGGCCCACAACGACGGCGGCCCTAACCTTAGCGGCCGCGTTCAAAGGAAGCGCTTACCTGATGTCGGCAGGCGGGTGCTGAGCGTCAGCCGCATAGAGGACATCACCCCCAATTACCGGCGCTTCTACCTGACGGGTCCGGCCTTGGCCGCCGGCTTCCCGTACGAACGGCTCGCCACGACCGATCATGTCAAGGTCTTGTTCCCACAGCCGGGCAGCAGCAAGGTCTTCATGCCGACCTTCGGCCCAAGCGGTTGGCAGGTACCGGAGGGCGCCCCCAAGCCCGTCTTCCGCGACTACACGGTCCGCGGCTGGCTGGCCGAGAGCAGCGAGTTGATCCTCGAGTTCGTGATCCACGGCCACGGCGCCGCGTCCGCCTGGGCTGCTGGCGCCAGGGTTGGTGACGAGCTCGGAGTCCTGGGGCCGCGCGGCAACCAGGTCTTCCCCGAGAACTACGCCTGGTATCTCCTGGCAGGCGATGAGGCCGCCTTGCCCGCCCTCAGCCGCTTCGCTGAGGAGCTACCCGACTCGGCCGCGGCGCACCTCGTCATCGAGGTGGCCAACTCCAGCGAGCGCCGGGAGCTGAGCGCTCGCAAGAACGTCACCACCACCTGGGTGCTACGCGACGAAGCTGGCGCGGACGGCCTGCTGCAGGCCGTCCGGGCCGTGCCACTGCCCCAGGACGACGACTGGTTCGTGTTCGCGGCGGGCGAGGCAGGAGCCCTCAAGCCCATCCGCGACTACTTCCGCGTGGAGCTAGCGCTACCCAAGGAGCGCGTAACGGTCGACGGTTACTGGAAGCGCGGCGTCGCCGACCTCGACCACCACTCCATAGACCTAGACGCGGACTGACGCACCCCGAAAGGGCGGCCAGGGGCGCGCTAGCTCCAGGCCGCCTTGCGCGTCGTGATGCCGTTCAGGTAATCCTCGTTGAGGCTCACCCCGATGCCAGGCCCATGCTGCGGGATGCTCTGCACGCCGTTGACGGCCTCGAGCGGCTCGTTGATGAGGTCCTTGTCCCAGTAACGCGAGCCCGAGGAAGTATCTCCCGGCAGACGGAAGTTCGGTAGCGACGAGAGGTGCAGGTTCGCGGCGCGACCCACGCCGGACTCGAGCATGCCTCCGCACCACACGGGTGCGCCGAAAGCCTGCGCGATGTCGTGGATCGCTAGCGCCTCCCGGAAGCCGCGCACGCGCCCGACTTTCATGTTGATGATGCGCCCAGCACCGATGGTCAACGCCTTGCGGGCATCCTCTGGCGAGTGGATTGACTCGTCGAGGCAGATCGCCGTATCGAGCTGCGCCTGCAGTTCGGCGTGGTCGATGATGTCGTCGTGCGCCAACGGCTGCTCGATGTAGGTGAGCCCGAACTCGTCGAGCCGCCTGAGGGCGGGGGCGTCGACGAGGGTGTATGCGCTGTTGGCATCGACCGTTAGCGAGATGTCGGGGAACGCCTCGCGCACGCCCCTTACCGGCTGGTGATCCCAGCCGGGCTCGATCTTGAGCTTCACGCGCCCGTACCCTTGGCGCACGCTGTCGGCTGCCAACTCGACGGTCTGCTCGACGCTGTCTTGAATGCCAAGCGAAATGCCGACGGGCACGGGCCGATCACTGCCGCCGAGGAGCTCGAAGAGCGGCAGCCCAAGCATGCGGGCCTTCAAGTCCCAGTAGGCCATCTCGACCGCGGCTACGGCCATGTTGTGGCCGCGAATGAACCGCAACGCGTGGAGCAGCTCACCTGCGCTAGCGAAGCTCTTGCCGACGATGCTTGGCGCGATGAAGTCGCCGATCACGTGCCAAGCCGTGTCGGTCGTTTCGTACGCATAGCCGGGGAACTCGCCCGCCACGCACTCCGCCATGCCGACCACGCCGTCGCTAGCTAACGAAGCGATCAGGATGCGCCTATCTTGTTCGACGCCAAAACTCGTCCTGAACGGGAACTTGAGGCGCAGTGGGAACTCTCTGAGTTCTAGTCGGTCTATCTTCATGCGGGTCTCCTGGCGGCTGCTAGGTGTTTGGGTGAGGGTACCTCAGATTTAAGTCCGGTTTAACGCCCGATCACTAGCATCTGGGCATGACTGCACGCACCTTGAACCGTGTCCTCCGCTCCGTTCGGCCACTTGCCCTCCTCGCGCTGCTGTTGGCGGCTTGCGGCGATCCGGTGGCCGTCCCCGAACCACTCGAGAGCTGCTCCGCGCCGGATGAGGTCGTGTCGTTC
This sequence comes from Truepera radiovictrix, assembly GCA_044463725.1. Taxonomy (GTDB): domain Bacteria; phylum Deinococcota; class Deinococci; order Deinococcales; family Trueperaceae; genus JAAYYF01. The sequence goes on along the minus strand of JBIQMD010000033.1, from coordinate 4,960 downwards.
GCGGACCCGGCGATCCGCGCGTTCATAGAGGCGCGCCTCACCGCGATCGGCGACGGCAGCATGACCTGCGCCAACGTTGCGCAGATCACGCAACTGAACGTCAGCAACAAGGGCGTAACGACGCTGGCAGGCGTTGAGAACCTCAAGGGCGTCTTCCGGTCCAACCTCAATGAGAACGCCATTACGGACCTGTCCCCAATGGCGGGCATGACTTCCCTGCGGGAGTTGAGCCTCTACGGCAACCAGATCTCGAGCCTGGCGCCCCTAGCCGGTCTGCCCCTCGAGGCCTTGGCCGTCGAGGAGAACCAGCTTACCGACCTCGGACCGGTGGCGGAAATGACGAGCCTGGCGTCCCTCACGTTCGAGGACAACCTAGTGACGTCGTTGGCGCCGCTAGCGAACCACCCCTCGTTGACGTACCTGCGCGGCTACGACAATCAGATCTCGTCACTCGCGCCCCTTGCGACTGTGCCTAGCCTCGAGCACATCGACATCTACGGCAACTCGTACGCGAGCGTGCCTGACCTCTCCGCCCTGGCCGCCCTCACCTACCTGCGCGTCGGCGGTAGTGCCCTCTCCGACATCAGCGGCGTGGCTGGCCTGGGCGCCATCGAGGAGCTGGCGGTAGTGCGCAGCTCAGTCACGGGCGTCGGCGCCGTCCCCGGGCTAGGCACCCTCAAGCGCTTGATCCTCGCGGGCAACCTCATCGACGACATGACGCCGCTCGCCGGCATGACCGGCCTCACGTACCTCAACCTCGACGACAACCGGCTTACGTCGATCAGTGCAGCCGCGACGATGACTGGCCTCGACGAGATCTCCGTCAACCGCAACAAGATCACCGACATCGCTCCGATCGCTGCGAACCTCGGCATCGGGGCAGGCGATTGGTTCCTGATCGTGGGCAACTGCATCTCACCGAGCGACCTGGGGGTGTTAGTCCCGCCGCAGACCCAGCACATGATGGAGATCCAAGCCCGCGGCGTGAACGTGCAGTGGACACCCGTCGGCAGCGACGCGTGGTGTGGGCGCGGGGGTTAGGCGCGGCTCGCGGACCACGGCAGCGTACTGCGCGAACTCCCGCCTGAGAACGACCAGGCGGGAGTGGTTGCTCGTCGGATTGCGGCGAACACCCTGAAAGCGCGGCCTCAGTGCTTCACAGGTGAACATCCGAGGTGACGCAGTCAGGCGCTGCTCTAGAAGCCACCGATCGCGTTGAAGTACAGGTCTTCGTGAGCGCTGTTGTTCAGGAAGACTCCGGACGGAAGCTCGGTAACCGGATCGACTTCGAACGACAGTGCAGCTTGGTTCCAGCCTTGTTTGAGGTCAAGGTCGATGAAGAAGGGGGTGCCGGAAGCGTCACAACCGCCGACGGGACTAGTCACCTGCACGTCCGCATCGGCATAGAGCCAGGTGACCACCTCAAGGTCGAACAGGGTCACGCTGGGGTTTTCGAAATCTATCGGCGTCGGCGTGGCGATAGTGGCACTGCCACCCGCGATACCGACGAGTACTACAGCAGGAAGCGCAAAGCCGATTCCTCCACTCACCACGTACTGAACGACGTTCGCAGTTGGCACAGTTGGTGCAAGCACGCAGGTGACGCCACCTCCGCCGAAGACCACGAAGTCAGCGGCGGGCACGAGCAAGCCAGCCGGCAGCTCTTCTGCCGTCGGCAGCGGTAGCTCGAACGTACCGTCTGCACCGATTGGCGCCAATTCGCTGGAGTAGAGGCCAGGTGCGAGCTCGATGACGTCGACGGGAGTGAGGACGGTGGCGTCGATCATGAGCAGTGCGGCGCCCTGGTACTTGAGGTCAGGTGTGGGAGCGACAACCGTTCCCGCGATGCCTGGGGGCGGCGGCTCGACTTTCGGGGCCTGACCGCCTCCATGGCAGCGCTGCCCGCCGGCGGCCGGCGCCTCCTCCAAGCGGCAGAAGCACGACGAACCGGTGACGACGTCGGCCCGTGCCACGGCGAGCACGGCAAGGCAACTGTTGTTGAAGACCGTGCGGCTGGCTAGCACTCAGCGCCGCGGTCCGCTCCTCGTCGAGGAACGCCTCCCGAGGCTTGTTGCAGTTACAACCCGCCGCGTAAGCCACGCCCCGTAGGCCAGCGCGCAACCGGGCCTGCTTCGGCCGGGTGCTGGGTGTGCCAGGTCATGACGTACCGCTCGCGCATAATAGCGGCCAACAGCGCGGCCGCACGCCGTTATGGGGCGCCCCCCAAGGCCATATGCCCCTGCCCCCTCCAACTACCCTGGACTCAAGGCCCGACCGGCCTTCAGATTGCGGGCCGGACCGGGCGACTGCGGAGGGAGCCCACCATGTCTGGTACGCGCATCGTGGTCGACGGGAATGAGGCCACCGCCAGGGTGGCTCATCAGATCAACGAAGTCATCGCCATCTACCCCATCACGCCAGCGTCCGCCATGGGTGAGTTCGCCGACGCCTGGTCGGCGGCGGGACGCCGCAACCTCTGGGGTCAGGTGCCTCAAGTAGTGCAGTTGCAGAGCGAGGCCGGGGCGGCAGGCACCGTCCACGGCGCGCTGCAAGCTGGCGCGATCACCACCACCTTCACCTCGTCCCAGGGCCTGTTGCTCATGATCCCGAACATGTTCAAGATCGCGGGCGAGCTCACGGCGGCGGTCATCCATGTCGCGGCGCGGTCCATAGCCACGCACGCCCTGTCGATATTCGGAGACCACTCCGACGTCATGGCCGCGCGCTCGACCGGCTGGTCCATGCTGTTCGCTAGCTCGGTGCAGGAGGCGCAAGACTTCGCGCTCATAGCCCAGGCCGCTACCCTGCGCTCGCGCGTGCCGTTCCTGCACGTGCAGGACGGCTTCCGTACCAGCCACGAAGTCGCGCGCGTCGATGCTCTGACGGAGGAACTCCTCAGGGAGTTCGTTCCGGAGGAGTTGGTGGCGGCGCACCGTGCGCGAGCGCTCGACCCTGACCGGCCAGTGCTGCGCGGCACGGCCCAGAACCCAGACGTCTTCTTCCAGTCGCGTGAGGCCGCGAACAGCTACTACTTAGCCGTACCTAGCATCGTTGGCGGCCTGTTCGAAGAGTTCGGTGAGCGCACCGGTCGGCATTACCGCAACTTCGACTACACGGGCGCGCCGGACGCCGAGCGCGTGCTCGTGGTGATGGGCTCCGGGGCCGTGGCGGCGCGCGAGGCCGTCGACCGACTAGTGATGGAAGGCGAGAAGGTCGGCCTGCTCAACGTGCGCCTCTACCGCCCATTCGACTCGGCTGGCTTCGTTGCGGCCTTACCCGCAACCGTGCGCGGCCTCGTCGTTCTCGACCGCACCAAGGAGCCAGGCGCAGCGGGCGAACCGCTCTACCAGGACGTCCTCACGGCCCTCGCTGAGCACTGGAGCGACGGCGCGACCCGCCCGCGGGTGCTCAACGGCCGCTACGGCCTCGGCAGCAAGGAGTTCACGCCGCGCATGGCGAAAGCGGCCCTCGACGGCCTGCGAGACCCGCGCGCACCCCACTCCTTCACGGTCGGCATAGCGGATGACGTCACCCACCTCTCCCTCAAAGTCGACGCCGGCTTCACCACCGAGCGGCCAGAGGTTACCCGCGCCGTCTTCTACGGCCTTGGCAGCGACGGCACGGTGGGCGCCACCAAGAACAGCGTCAAGATCATCGGCGAGGAGACCGACCTAGACGCCCAGGGCTACTTCGTCTACGACTCCAAGAAGTCGGGCGCCGTTACCGTGTCCCACCTACGCTTCGGCCCCGCGTCCGTAGCCAGCCCTTACCTCATCGAGTCGGCAGGCTTCATCGGCGTTCACCGCTTCGAGCTACTCTTCTCGCGGGACGTCCTAGGCCTGGCTGCGCATGGCGCGACCGTCCTCTTCAACGCCCCGTTCCGCGCTGACGAGCTCTGGGGTCAGCTGCCCGTCGAGGCGCAGCGCCTCATCAGGGAGCGCGAGCTCAAGCTCTTCACCATCGACGGCGACCGCGTGGCGCACGAGGTCGGCCTCGGCTCGCGCGTCAACACCGTCATGCAGACCTGCTTCTTCGCACTCTCTGGCGTCCTGCCGCGCGACGAGGCGATAGCGGCCATCAAGGCGGCCATCGACCGCACCTACGGCAAGCGCGGCGGCACCGTCCTGGCGCGGAACCACGCGGCAGTCGACGCCGCCATGGACAACCTGCACGCCGTGACCGTCCCCGCCACGGGCGAGAGCGCCTTCCGCCGCTACGCTCTCGTACCGGAGGGCGCACCCGAGTTCGTGCAGCGCGTGACTGCCCGGATCATGGCCGGGGAAGGCGACCACCTGCCCGTCTCCGCGTTCCCCGTCGACGGCACTTACCCAACGAACACCGGAAAGTGGGAGAAGCGCTCGATCGCGTTCGAGGTGCCCATCTGGCAGCAGGACATCTGCACGCAGTGCAACCTCTGCGCCCTCGCCTGCCCGCACGCGGCCATCCGCGTCAACGCAGTGCCTCAAGACCTGCTGGCTGGCGCACCTGTCGGCTTCAAGTGGACGCCGTGGACGGGCCGCGACGAGTCGCTCAAGGACCACGCCTTCATCGTCCAGCTCGCCCCAGACGACTGCACTGGCTGCGGAGTGTGCGTCGACGTTTGTCCGGCGCGCGACAAGACGGACCTCAAGGTCAAGGCCATCAACCTCGAACCCAAGATCGACCACCTCGAGCAGGAGCGCGCCAACTGGGCGTTCTACGAGAACCTGCCCTACCCGCGCCCGAGCTTCGACGTCCTCGACCCCATCAAGGCCTCGCAGCTGCGCGAGCCGCTGTTCGAGTTCTCCGGCGCCTGCGCTGGTTGCGGCGAGACGCCGTACCTCAAGCTCCTCACCCAGCTCTTCGGCGATCACCTGGTCGTGGCGAACGCCACCGGCTGCTCCTCCATCTACGGCGCCAACCTCCCCACCACCCCGTGGGCGCAGACGGCCGAGGGCAGGGGCCCGGCCTGGTCGAACTC
>JBIQMD010000032.1:0-9986 GCA_044463725.1 Truepera radiovictrix | reverse complement strand
GCCGTACAAGCTAGCGTCGCGCGAGTTCCGCCACGACAACTCCACCGTCACCATCGGCAAAGCTGGGCCGGGGGCAGTAGTGACGGGCAACGGCACGTTCGTCGTTGCGGCCGGTCCTTGCGGGGTCGAGAGCGAAGCTCAGCTCATGGACGCCGCCGCCATCGTCAAGAAGCACGGCGCTACCATCTTGCGCGGCGGTGCCTACAAGCCGCGCACGAGCCCGTACGCTTTCCAGGGGCTCGGTCAAGAAGGACTCAGGCTCCTCGAGGAGGCGCGCGAGGCGACCGGCCTCCCCATCGTCACCGAGGTGACTGCGCCGGAGCTCGTCGAGACGGTCGCCGCCACGGCAGACATGATGCAGATCGGCGCCCGCAACACCCAGAACTTCGCGCTGCTAGCCGAGGTCGGCAAGTCGGGCAAGCCGGTGCTCTTCAAGCGCGGCATGAGCACGTCGATCTCCGAGTTCTTGCAGGCCGCAGAGTACGTCCTCAGCCAAGGCAACCCGAACGTCATCCTCTGCGAACGCGGCATCAGGACGTTCGAGACGAGCACGCGCTTCACGCTCGACGTCAGCGCCGTTCCCGTCCTCAAGGAGCTCACGCACCTGCCGGTATGGGTGGACCCAAGCCACGCGGCCGGCCGCCGGGCGCTCGTACCCTCCCTCGCCTTGGCCAGTGCTGCAGCCGGCGCTGACGGCCTCATCATCGAGGTGCACGCCAAGCCGGAGGAAGCGAAGTCGGACGCGGCGCAGCAGTTGAACGACGCCGAGTTCGGTGTGCTCATGGGCCGCCTGCGCGGGGTGGTCGCCGCGTTAGGCAAGAGCCTCTAGCCTGTGCGCCTCAGCCCCCTCTTCGGCACCGTCGTAGTTGCCGGCGTTGGCTTGATCGGCGGCTCCGTCGCGCTTGGCGCACGGCAACGCTTCTTGGCTGAGAAGGTCATCGGCCTCGACCGGGACGCTACCGTGCTCGAAGCGGCGCGCGGGCTCGGCGCCATCGACGAAGCGCAACTCGAGGCCGGACCGTGGCTGCAGGAGGCCGACCTGGTGATCCTGGCCGCGCCAGCCAGAGCGCTCGTGCCGTTGGGTGAGGCGTTACTGCCGCACTTGCGGCCGGACGCCATCGTCACCGACGTTGGCAGCATCAAGGGTGGCGTCGTGGCTGGCATGCGCGGGGCGCGCTTCGTTGGCGGCCACCCCATGGCAGGCAGCGAGAAGGGCGGGGTACTCAACGCAGACCCCGCCCTGCTCGAGAACGCCGTCTGGGTGCTCACCCCTGAGGAGGGCGTGACCGACCAGGCGGCCCTCGCCCACGTGCGCGCCTTCGTCGAGGCGCTAGGTGCCCGGCCCATCGAGGTCAGCCCAGCGCAACACGACCGTCTGGTCGCCACCGTCAGCCACCTCCCGTACCTCGCTGCGGTGGCGCTGACCGCGTTGGTCGACGAGGGGGAGGAGCGCTCGCTCATGATGCTGCTGGCAGCTGGCGGCTTCCGCGACCTCACCCGCGTTGCCAGCGGCGACCCACTGATGAGCCGCGACATGCTCGCCGGTAACCGCGCGGCCGTGCGCAACGCCCTGAGCGCTTACCGGCGCCAGCTAGAGCGCCTCGAGGGGCTGCTAGACGATCCGGACGCGCTGATCAGCGCCGGCGAGGCCGCCAAACGCACCCGCGACGGCATCCCCATCGTGCGCCGCAGTCTCCTCCCGGCGCGGCACGAGGTCGTGCTCGCGGTGCCGGACAGGCCCGGTGAGCTGGCGCGCATAACGAACGCGTTAGGCGACGCCAAGGTCAACGTCAAGGACATCGAGGTGCTCAGCATCCGCGAGGCGGGCGGCGCGATCCGCTTGGCGTTCGAGACCTCTGAGGAGCTAGCGCGCGGCACCGCCTCACTACGCGAGGCTGGCTACGAGGTGCGCAGCCGCAACAACGGCGGCTAGCCACCCAACTCCGGGTATCGTGCACAGGGTGCAACGGGCCGAACTCTTCGACCTGGCCGTAAGGCGGGCGGCGACATACCTCGACCGCCTCAGGCCGGGTTGGCGCGTGGCGCCGCCGCCAGCGGCAGCACTAGCCGCCGACCTAGAACTCTGGTACTTGCGCACGCGCTTCGCTTACCGCATACCGCTCGAGCAGGTCGTTGCGGCGTTGTTGGCCGCCGCGGCTGGTCAGAGCAGCGCTGACCCCCTCACACCAGGCTGAACAGCGCCGCCATCCCCTGCCCACCACCAACACACATCGACACGATGCCGTGCTGGGCGCCGCGGCGGTGCATCTCGGCGAACAGGTCGGCCGCAATGCGCGCTCCGGTTGCCCCGAGCGGGTGGCCGATGGCAATCGCCCCGCCATTGACGTTGAGCTTCTCATCCGGAATGCCCAGCTCGTGCTGGCAGTAGTACGCCTGGCTGGCGAACGCCTCGTTGATCTCGATCAGGTCGATGTCGGTCAGCGTCATGCTTACCTTGGCAAGGAGCTTCCGGATGGCAGGCACCGGACCGATGCCCATCACTTCAGGCTCGACCCCAACTACGGCCGCCTGCACCAGCTTCGCGAGCGGCTTCAGGCCCAAGGCGGAGGCTTCCTCAGCGCGCATGATGACGCTCATGGCCGCACCGTCGTTTAGTGGGCTGGAGTTCCCGGCCGTTACGGTCGCGGCCTCGTCCTGAGCGAAGACCGTCGGCAAGGTCGCGAGCTTCTCGAGGCTGGAGCCCGCGCGCGGGCCCTCGTCGACCTCGAGCACGACGTCGTGCCAGGTGCCTGCCTCGTCAACGACGCGCGTTGCGACGGGCACGACCTGGTCCGCGAAGCGTCCTGCCGCTCGTGCCGCCAAGGCCTTCTCGTGGCTCGCTAGCGCGAAGCGGTCCTGCTGCTCGCGGGTGATCCCGTAGCGCCGCGCGACTTCCTCGGCCGTTTGACCCATGGTGTGGTACGCGCCCGGCTTCTTCCTCACGAGTTCGCGGTTGAGCGATAGGTGGTGACCGCCCATCGGCACGCGGCTCGTGCAGTCGCTGCCACCGGCAAGCACGACCTCGTTCATGCCGTACGCAACGGAGTGCACGCCCTGCACGATGGTCTGCAGGCCGGAGGCGCAGAAGCGGTTGATGGTGGCGCCGGCCACGGCGTCAGGCAAGCCCGCGATCTGAATGGCGATGCGCGCGAGGTTATAGCCCGCCTCCCCTTCCGGGTGAGCATTGCCGACGAGCACGTCATCGATGCGCTCTGGAGCCAGCCCAGGCGTGCGCTCGAGGGCGGCGCGGATGACCAGCGCGGCCAGGTCGTCTGGGCGCGTGTCCTTGAGCATCCCCTTGTGGGCGCGCCCGACCGGAGTGCGGATGGCGGTGGTTATGACAACGTCTTGCACGCTGTTCTCCTCCTAGGGCGCCGGCTGTGCGATATGCGCAGGCGCGCCCGCCGTAACGCCCACAACGGCGGCACCCTCCCCCTGCTTGGCTCAGTTGGTGTGCCATGGCCGGATGACGATGGCGCCATCCCTGAGGTGCGCAACTTCTGGTCCATCTTCGCTCTCGCCGCTGCTGCTGCTGGCTTGTGCGAGTGCGTTGCCGATGCGCAGTTGCGGGCTCATGATGCGCTCGGCCCAGATCACGGCCTTCTCATTACCGCTCGCGCCCGCGTGCGCCAGCCCGCGCAGTGTGCCGACGACGATGATGTCGTCGTTCGCTAGTATCTCCGCCCCGGCATTCACGTCACCGAGGACCACGACGGAGCCAGTCGAGTCGACCTTGCCGCCGCTCCTAACGGTGCGGGCAACGATGACGGTCTCGCCGCGCGCCTGCATCACCGAGATCGGAGGCCGCACGTCGACCAGTTCGCCACCGGCCGCACTCACGCGCCCCGCGATGGCCGTGACGAGGGCGTAGGTCGTGCGTTCGCTTATCTCGACGAACACCTTGTCCTGTAGCAGCTCTGAGTGTGCGTCAAGGACGGCAGCCACGCTGGCTACGTCGTCACCGGGTTCCAGGCTGAGCAGGATTCCGCCACGGGTCCCTCTGGCTTTCATGGTTGTTACGGCACCTCCACGCCATGCAGTCTCCAGTAACCCGCCAGAAAGTCCCGCGCGATGGGGATCGCAACGCGTGAACTGGAGCCGCCATACTCGATGAATACCACGACGGCAACCTCGGGGGCCTCATAAGGTGAGAACCCCATGAACCAGGCGTGCGTGTAGTCGCCGCCGCGCGGCGTTTGGGCCGTGCCAGTCTTGCCTGCCACGCTAACGGGGAACGCTTTGGGGCCAAGGATGTTGCGGGACGGGAAGTCCGTAAGCATCATGCGCATGCCCTCCTTGAGCGTCGAGTAGTAATCTCCCGGAATCTCGCGCTGTTCAGGCACTTGGACTTCGTCGCCGATCTTCGCGACCAGGTGAGGCTCGACCTGGTGGCCGTTCATGGCCACCGTCGAGATGAGCTGCGCTATCTGCAGCGGCGTGCTGAGCACGTCGCCCTGCCCGATGATGGTGTTGAGCGTGAAGCCAGGCAGCCACCCGTGGTCGTACTGCGGTTGTGCCCGCACCCAGGCTTGGTCTGGAATGCGGCCCGCCTTCTCCTCAGGCAAGCCGATGTCGAGGCGCACGCCGAAGCCGAACTCACGCGCACGGTCGACGACGTCGCTGATAAGTGGCGCCCAGCCAACCCCGAAGTCGGGCGTCACGGCGGCGGCGTGCCAGTAGTAGGTGTTGCAACTGTCAGCGATGGCCTGCTTGACGTTATAGCCGCCCTTGCCGTACGTGTCCCAGTTACGCCACGTCGTGCCGCCGAACGTGAAGCTCGCCGAGCATTGGTAGGGCGTGTTCGGCCCGACGTAGTGTTTCTCGAGCAGCGTGGACGACGTGACTATCTTGAACGTCGACGCCGGAGCGTACGCCTCGACGGCACGGTTGGAAAGCGGCATGTGCCGCGAGTCGGTGAGGATGGCGGTCACGGCGTCCGGGTCGGACGGCCTGCGGGTGAACACGTTCTGATCGAAGGACGGCGCGCTCGCCATCGCGAGGATCTCGCCCGTGCGCGGATCGAGCGCGATGATGGCTCCCCGCAACACCGTCTCCGTCGGTAGCTTCACACGCACGCGGTCCGCGTTCACGTACTGCAGCGCACCTGCAAGCACATCCTCGGCGAGGCGCTGCACCTGCGGGTCGAGGGTGAGGGTGACGTCCAGCCCCGGGTTGGCGCTCAGCACGACCTGAGAGGCGAGCTCCGCACCACGGTTGTCTACCTCGACTTGGCGCGTGCCTGCTGCGCCGAAGAGGATGTCCTCGAGTCCTGCCTCGAGGCCCATGACGCCTACCAGGTCGTTGTTCGAGTAACCGGGGTTGCGGGCGGGGTCTGCTTGCGAGGTATAGCCGATGGTCTGCGCCGCGAGGTTCGTCGGGTAGGTGCGCTCGAGGCGCTCGCGGAGGTAGAGATTGGGGCTAGCCGCCACGCGCTCCTCGACGGCGCTTACGAGCTGATCTGGGATGTTCCACGCCAGCACCGTGCCGTTCTGCGCCTCCTCCGCCTTGTTGCGGTCGGGTTGGCGCGGCTCGCCTGGCAGGTCGAGAAGCGCCGCCAAGTGCTCCCAGTCTGGAATCGGGCCGCCTCGGTAGAGGAGGTCGTAGGCCACGCGGTCGTCCGCTAGCACCGTGCCGTCGCGCGCCAGTATGCGGCCGCGCAGCGGCACGATGTGGCGTTGTTGGGTGGCGTTCTGCACGGAGCGCGCGGTGAACTCGTCGACCATGACGAGTTGCAGGTACATGAGGCGGGCGGCGAGCAGTGCGAGCACCGTCAGCACGGCGGCGAGGAGCACCTTCATGCGCCCCTGCATCAGAGGAGTTCTTTCTGCAGCACCCGGCTACGCTCGAGGAGCGCGGCGCTCCACGGCAGCACCAGGAGCCCGGCTGCCACGGTGAGGACGCTCTCGACGAGCGCAACGGCTCCGGCGCGTCCGAACCCGCCCAGGCTGCCCGACAACCACCAGATGACGCCGAGCATGATGGTCCACTTGCCAACGCTCGCGACGAAGACGACGAGCATGCGCTCGAACATGCCCGCGTTGGAGAGTTGCGCGCGCACCATCGAGCCAGCCAGCGCGGCGGCAGCAAGCGCGAAGGCGTGAGTGCCGAGCACGCCGTTGCCCATCACATCCTGCAGCAGGCCCGCCCCGTAGGCCACGAGCACGAGCTGCCACGGCTGAACGCGCCATAGGAGCGTGAGCACGCCGAGAAGGAAGAGGTCGGGGGCCGGGATGGGCGCCAACAACGAGGATAGGAAGCCCTGCGCCACGACGAGGATGAGGTAGAACAGCACGAGGCGCACGGGCCAAGTGTAACCAACCAAGGCTGAGGCTTCGGTTAGGCGCCGTCCCTATTTTCCGAAGATGTTCGGCAACTCATCGAACGGCACGAGCACGTCGCGCGGCTTGCTGCCCTGGTGCGGCCCGACCACGCCGAGCGCCTCGAGCGAGTCCATGAGCTTGCCGGCGCGCGCATGCCCGACCGACAGGCGCCGCTGCAACCGCGACACGCTCGCCTGACCCTCGTTGATGACTAGTTCTGCCGCGGTCCTCAGCTTGTCGTCGTTCCAGTCGATGAGCCCGGTGGCCGTCGACTCGTCGGCTGGCGGCGGGTCGAAGTCTGCGCCGTACGCCTCGCCGAAGTCGTCGTCGAAGTACTGCCTGCGCAGGAAGTCGGCCAAGCGTCCGATCTCGTTCTCGCTGACGAACGGCCCCTGCAACCTGACGGCCTTGACGAGTCCGGGTTGGTAGTAGAGCATGTCGCCCATGCCGATCAGCCGCTCCGCGCCCATGGAGTCGAGGATGGTGCGCGAGTCGTGGCTGCTCGACACGGCAAAGGCCATGCGCGCTGGCACGTTGACCTTGATGAGGCTCGTAAGGATGTCTACGGACGGCCTCTGCGTCGCCAAGATCAGGTGCATGCCAGTGGCGCGCGCCATCTGCGCGAGCCGCATGATGGCGGACTCGACCTCCTTCGGGCTCGTGATCATCAGATCGGCCAACTCGTCGATGATGACTGCGATGAACGGCAGCGGCGGCAAGTCGAGGCTGCGCGCCTTCTCGTTGTACTGGTCGAGGTTCTTGGCCCCGACCTTGGACATCATCTTGTAGCGCCGCTCCATGTGCGCGACTGTGCCGAGGAGCACGCCTGCCGCGTCCGATGGGTTGGTGACGACGGGCCGCAGCAGGTGAGGGATGCCGTCGTACGGCGTAAGTTCCACCATCTTCGGGTCGATCATCAGCAGGCGCATCTCGGTCGGCAAGAAGCGGTAGAGCAGCGACGCGATGAGGGTGTTGACGGCAACGGACTTGCCGGACCCCGTCGAGCCTGCGATGAGCAGGTGCGGCATGCGGGTGAGGTCGCCGACCATCATGTCGCCGTCGATGGAGCGGCCGAGCACGATGGGCATGCGCGCCTTCGAGCGCCGGTAACTACTGCTGGCGACGGCCTCGCGGAAGCGCACGAGCTCGCGGTGCGCGTTCGGCACCTCGAGACCGATGACGCTCTTGCCGGGGATTGGCGCCTCGATGCGCACCGAGCCAACCGCCATCGCGAGGGCGAGGTCGTCTGCGAGGTTGGAGAAGCGGCTGATCTTCTCGCCCGGCGCCGGTTCGACCTCGAAGCGCGTGACGGACGGGCCGCGCACCGACGAAGTCACGCGGCCACCTAGGCGGAAGCTGCCCAAGGTGTCGTCGATCTGGCGCACGCGCGCCAGGTTCTCGTTGGCGGTGGCGCGCGGGTCGAGGGCGGGCGCCTCGGGCTCGTCGAGGAGTTCGAGCGGGGGTATCTGGATGGGGATGGCGCCGACCGCTGAGAGACCGCCGTCCGGCCCAGCCTCGGCAGCGGCCCCGGACGCACGCCCAGGCAACTCGGAGTCGTCGATGAGCGCGCGCTCCAAGCGCGGGTCCCTTACTTGAACGGCGGAGTGAGAGCTGGATTGTGCGGTCGCAGCAGCTGTCGCTGCAGCTGTCGCGGCTCCAGCCGTGTGCCCCGCAGCGCCCTCGTCTTGCGTGGTCACGAACGCGGGTGAGACGTGCTCGTCGGCCCCAGCGTCCTCTTCCTCGTGTTGCGCGGCGGCGCGCCACTCCAGGTCCATGTCCTCGTTGCGCTCAGCCGCTTCGCGTTCGGCGGCCGCGCGCTCCGCAGCCAGCAGCTCGGCGGCTTGCCGGTCGGCCGCCTCTCGGACAGCTGCTTCCTCCGCGTCGGCAGCAGCGCGGCGCGCCACCGCCTCGAGGGCCTCGCGCACGTGCGCGACCTCGCCCAAGAGTCTGCGTCCCTTGCTGTCCAGCTCCGAGGCCAGGGTGGCATGGAAGTCGAGCAGCAGCGCGTGCTCCGGATAGCTAGCCAATGCCTCGTGCAGTTCGGCCATGAGCGGGCGCCAGTCCTCGAAGCGCGTGCTGGCCGCCTCGAGGCCCTCTGCCTCTCCCTCCAGCGCGCGCAGTTCAGCCAAGCGCTTGTGGTGCGCTTGGGAGGCGCCGGCCAGTTGGCGGGGGGACATGCCCTTGAGGGCGCGCTTGTCGACGTCGCGCTCGCGGACCAAGCGCTTGTTGCGCTCGAGCAGCGCGGTCGTCTCCAACAGGAGCGTCTTGCGGAGGCGGTCGAGGGCGTCTGCGGCGCGGCCGCGCTCGGTGACGGCGTCGCCAAGTGAGCGCTTCACATCTGCGCCCCACACCTCGAAAGTGGCAGCGCGGGAGCCGAACGGGTCACCGCCTTCAGGCGCGCGGCTTACCTCGGAGTCGACTTGCACCGCCAAGTCGGCGGCGCGGTCCTTGGCGAACCCAGCAACGGCGCTCTGCCACGCTGACAGATCGGCGCGCGCCTCGCGCAACACGGCCAAGGTCGCGTCGCCTAGACGCGCACGCGAGGCCTTGACGTCGTCGCGCCAATGCTCGAGCTCCCTGCTGCCTGGGTAGAGCTCCGCGAGGGCCTCCAAGTCGCGGCCTAGTTCGACCAGAGCGCGGCGCGCCTGAGCGACGTCTGCCTGGAAGGCCGCGCGACGCTTGGCCGTCTCCCGCGTCGTGACCAGCCACCGCCATGCGCGCTTGATGCCCGTGACGGCGGCGCCGAGCGCCACCCTGAGGAGCCTAGTCGGCGGCCAGCCTGCAAGCAGGTCGATGCCGATGCTGCCGACGACCACGGCTGGCACCGCGGCAAGCGCACCCCAGGCGCCACCCAACGAGGCGCGCAGGCCAGCACCCCACGTTCCGGCGGCGGCAGGTGCGACCGCGACGACCAAACCCCATGCGCCAGCAGCCGTTAGGAGGTAGCCGCTGGTGGCGCGCGGCCACCAACGCGGGTTGCGGCGCACGAGGAAGAGCGCACCGATGACGATGAGCGGCAACGGCAGCGCGTAGGCTCCAACCCCGAGCCGCCCAACGAGCGCACCCCTCACCGTCTTGCCAAGCTCTCCCGATGGAAGTTGCGGTACGAGCACCCCGGCCAGGAACGCTCCGGCCGTCAGGACTACGAGGCCAACGGCCTCGATGTCGAGGCGGTGGTTCTCACTTCGCTTCCGGTCCTGGCGGGCCTTCTTCTTCACGGTGCATAGTCTACCGCCCGGGCAAGAAGCGGCTGGAGGTCATTCCCACGAACCGCAGAGGCGCTGAAGCTGCCAACGCGGCCAAGCGCGCCTGGCACGTGTTCGCGCAGGCACAACGTCGCCTGAACGCGTCCTGGACGCCAACGTCAACGTCATGGCGCCAGCAGCAGGATAATAAAGTCGTAAGAAGCCAAGTGAGACAATCCAATGCATGAGGACGCCTGTCCCAGAGGCCACGCGCGCGTGGCGCCGTGTCCGCCTGAAGTCCGGCCCCCTCACCTGGGCGCTGATGGCGCTGGTGCTACTGTTCGCGTCGTTCCCTTTTGGGGACCTGGGTGTCTGGCACGGCATACTCCTCGCCATCCCGTTCCTACTAGCCACCGCTGGCCTCGGTTGGCGGGCTAGCGCCATCCTCGCGCCAGCCGCCTTGCTCCTCGTGTGGCTGCGC
>JBIQMD010000031.1:0-10051 GCA_044463725.1 Truepera radiovictrix | reverse complement strand
TCTCCGACTTAGGCAAACTCGTGTCGCTACCCGTGAACGTCGCTAACGACCCCCTGCTCACCTACTTCGAGTGCCCCCTGCCAACCGCCAGCTCGTGCGACGGCGCTGACGCTCACCACGCGGCCGCCAAGGGCATCGTGCACGTAGCGTCCTCCGGCAACTACGGCAACGCCTACGCCCTCTTCCCAGCGGCATCTCCGCTCGTCATCAGTGTGGGCTCATCCGAGCCTAGCAGTAGTGGCTACGTTCCGGCCGCGTACTCCAACGACGGGGAAGTGGCAGCGCCGGGCGGGCTATTCGAGCTCGCGAACGTGAACGACAACGTGGTTGCGTACGCTGGTACCTCCTTCGCCGCGCCCATAGTCAGCCTCTACCTCGCCCTAGACATGATGCAGGACCACACCCGCTGCCCCGTACCTCAAGTGAGCAGCCAGCCGCTTTCCCCGCCGAGCCTAGCCACCGGCGAGTACTCCATGCTGCCCTTCTACACGCCGTTCACCTTCGAGGGAGAGGATGCGCTGAGCGAAAACTGCGGGAACCCGTCCTAGAAAGCCGCATCATCCCCGCAACGCGGGGCTTCATGGCCACCATGCTGCAGAACCTGAGCATCGGTCTGGTGGTCGGCGCGCTCGGCGTGACCATGTCGATCTCGCTGGCTGCGCTCATCTACGGCGCAGACGGCGCGCCGTACCTGGCGCGCGGCATCGGGCTCGTGTTGCTTGGCGGCACGGTGTTGTCAGTCGTCGTGTCGTTGCTAACCTCGCTGCCTGGCATGATCGCCAACGCGCAAGATGCGCCAGCAGCCGTGCTTGGCGCCCTGTCTGCATCGTTGGGCGCACAGTTGTTGGCGGGCGGCGCCTCGGCGGAAGAGCGCTTCTTCACGACCGTCGTACTAGTAGCGGCCTCCACCTTCGCGACGGGCGCGTTGTTCCTGCTCTTCGGCATCTTTCGATTAGGCAACCTCGTACGCTATCTGCCGTACCCGGTGTTAGGCGGGTTCATGGCGGGCACGGGTTGGCTGCTCCTGACGGGCGGGGTCGGCATCATGGCCGACGTGCGGCCGAGCCTCAACTACTTGGCTGACCTGTTCGCCAACGGCGCCGTCATCCAGTGGTTACCGGGTGCGGCGCTGGCCGCGTTCCTACTCGTGCTCACCCGCCGCTACAAGCACTTCCTCGTGTGGCCGGCGGTGCTGGTGGCCGCCGTGCTCGTCTTCTACGCGGTCATGTTCATGGCGGGCGGCACGCCTGCTGGCTGGCGCGAACTCGGCCTTCTTCTGGGATCACTCCCAACTGGATCGCTCATCGCGCCACCAACGACGGCCGAGATAGCCCTCGTGAGGTGGGACGTGATCGTTGCCCACCTGCCTACCGTCATGACGGTGGCGTTCATAGCGCTCATGGCGCTGCTCCTCAACGCCATCGGCGTGGAGAAGAGCACCGGCCGCAAAGTGCACCTCAACCGCGAACTACGTGCGGCAGGCATGGGCAACTTGCTGGCTGGATCGTTCGGCGGCAGCCCCGGCTACCAAGGGCTCAGCTTCACGACCTTCAACATCACGGCAGGCACCGGGTCGCGCACTTCTGCGCTAGTGGCGGCCGGGGTAATGGTGGCGGCATTGCTCTTCGGCGCAGACATCATCGGCCTGCTGCCCAAGGCCATCGTAGGAGGCCTAGTCTCGTTCTTCGGGCTCAAGTTCCTGTTCGAGTGGCTGTACCAAGCGTTCTTCAAGCTGCCCGTCGGCGAGTACCTGATCGTGGTCGCTATCCTTGCCGTCATCGCGGTTGCCGGGGTGCTGCCGGGAGTTGGCGTCGGGCTGCTCCTCACCGTCGCGCTGTTCGTCGTCAGTTCTAGCCGCATCGACGCGGTGCGTTACGCCGTCGGCGGAGCCGACCTGCATAGCCGCGTCTCGCGCAGCGAGGTCGAACGCAGGCAACTCGAAGTCCACGGCCACGAACTCATGGTCGTGCAGTTGCAAGGCTTCCTCTTCTTCGGTACGGCGTCCGCTCTGCTCGAGCGTTTCGAACGCCGCGTGAAGGCAGGGCCGCGGCTCCGTTGCCTCATCATCGATTTCTCGCGCGTGACGGGTGTCGACTCGACTGGACTGGCCACCATCGGCGACGTCGCCAAGCTCGCTACCGATGCTGGTTTCGAACTCGTCCTCTGTGCGGTGCCTGGCCCCATCGAGAAGCTGCTGAGCAGACGGCGGGCAGTGGCCTTGGGCAGGCGCTTCGCCAGCCTGGACGACGCGCTCGAGCACGCAGAAGAGCGCCTGCTCGAGCGCCTCTCCGTCAAGCGCACCGGGTTCGGCACGGAGGTTGACGCCGTCGCCTACTACTCCGACCCAACCTTCGACTTCGCTGGGCTGATGCCCTACTTGACGAGGCATGAACTGCGCGCCGGAGACGTGCTCATCCGCAAGGGAGACGAGGCTAATGTCCTCTACTTCCTCATGCAGGGCCAGATGACCGCGCTTGCCGAGGGAGAGGGGGGCGCGGTCACGCGCTTCGAGACGCTGCGCGCAGGCGGCCTGCTAGGCGAGCTCGGCTTCTACCTCGGTGGGGAACGCAGCGCGACGGTGCGCGCCGACTACGACTCCGTTCTGCTCGCCCTTGACGACGCCGCCCTCGAGCGCGTGCTGGTCGCAGTGCCTACGCTGGCCGCCGACCTGCACAAGCAGGTTGCGCGGCTCATGGCGCGGCGCGTACTGCACCTCATGGAGGCGCTCGAGGCCGTGCAACGCTGAGGGCGTGCCAGCCTCACTCGACTTCTAACCTCGGCACGGTCTCATCGAAGAACAGGCCGTGCAGCTTGAGGCGGTAGTCGCTGTTGCGCACCTCAACCTCAAGCCAGGCGTACTCGTCCTTGTGGCCGTTCGAGTCGAGCAGCAGCGCCCGGCCCTGCGACGCCACGTTGACACCGCCGCGTACGGGAGTGTGCCCGTAAACGCCGAGGCGGTACGGGGTGCCCTCGAGGAAATCGCGGTCCTCTTGCAGCCAACGGCGGCGGTTCTCGAGGTAGAACGCCTGGTCGTACGTGTTGTGTTCAGGCAGCGGCCCAACGTGCGCGAAGTGCAGGCCCTCGATGGCGAGGTCGTGTGGCCAACTCAGGATCCAGTCACGTAGCGCTTGGTCGAGGTCGGCACCGTGACCGGGTTTCCACTCGAGGTGAGAGACGTCGTCCGTGCGCAATGGGCCTTGCTCTGGCGTGGCGGCGTTGAAGTCGTGATTACCTAGCAAGATGACCATGTTGCCCGCAGGTACGCGGTCCTGGAAGCCCTTGACGTCGCGAAGGAAGCGCTCCTGCACCGCCTCTGCACGTTCTAGGTGGCGCGGGTTGTACTCGTCGTAGCGCCGCACGTTGATGAGGTCGGCGTAGCGTTGACGGCTCTTGGCGTGCACCAGGTCGCCCAGCAACACGAGCTTGGTGTCGGCCTCGCGCAATGCGTCAGTTGGGCGGTTGTGCTCGTCGGCGAGACCTGCCTCGCGGAGCATGCGCCACAGCTTGTCTGCTTGAACGTGTATGTCGCCGATGACGACGATGCGCACTGAGTTCAGCTCACTTCTTGGTCGTCAACGCGCGGCGTGCGTTTCGAGGTAGGGCAGGGGATCAACTGAGTTGCCGTCGACCCTGATCTCGAAGTGGAGGTGCGAACCGGTGGAGTTGCCAGTGCTGCCGACGCGCCCGAGTAGGTCGCCGGCCGCCACGGTCTGCCCTTCAGTTACGTCGAGGCTGGAAGCGTGGGCGTAGTAGTACTCCATAGTGCCGTTGGTGACGATGACGAGGTTGCCGTAGCCGCCGTACCAACCAGCGAAGGTGACGGTGCCCGCCCGGGCGGCCGTGAAGGGGTCGCCGGTATCGCCGTCGATGTCTAGGCCGGAGTGGAAGTTCGAGCCGCTAACGCGCAACTGTCGGTAGCCGTAACGCGAGGTGATGGCTCCGATGAGCGGCCACCGCAGGACGCTATCGTTATCGCTTGCAAGGGGCACGGGGGTCACGGCGCGGGTTGGGGCGATGTCGGATCCGGGCAAGATGCGTAGCTGTTGCCCGACGAAGAGCGAGTCGCTCTTCAGCGAGTTGGCGCTGCGGAGGGCAGCCACAGAGCTGTCGTAGCGCTGCGCTAGCGCCCAGAGCGTGTCGCCTTTGCCGACGAGGATGGTCATCGGTACAGGGCCGCCAAGGTCGGTGTCCGACGCGGCGTACTGCCCGGGGATGTTGAGGCTGGTGCCTACGCGTAGGGTGGCGCTCTCGGAGATGCCATTGGCCGCGGCGATGGCGGCAACGGTCGTGTCGTACCGCCGCGCGAGGACCCAGAGCGAGTCGCCCACGTTGACCTTGACGACGAGCGGCTCTGGCACCTTGTCGCCGACCACGAGCTGCAGTTCCTGGCCCGGGTGGATGAGGGTGCCGTCAAGGTCGTTGAACGCTATGAGGTCCTCGACCGAGATGTTGTTGGCTAACGCGATGTCGTAAAGGGTATCGCCTGCCATGACCACTACTGACGTGGCTGCGGCCGCCTCGTCACCCGGCACCGTGAGGACCTGGCCGGGCTTGAGGGCGTCACTAGTGAGGCCGTTGAGGGTCTTTATCGTGGCTACATCGGTGTCATAGCGCAGTGCTATGGCCCAGAGGCTATCGCCCGGTTGCACCGTTATCGTCTTGGCGGAAGCAGCTGCGGTCCCAAGGACGACCACTGCGAGAAGGGTACGGACGAAGCCTTGTGGTCGCATCGTCGCTAAATCTACCAGAAGTTGCGCGAGCGCGGACAGGAAAAAACCAGCATTGACACACGGCTTTAGCCGTGCCGGGCCCAAGCTCGACTGTTCGAGGCGTTACGCACCGCCTTTTAGCTGAAGGGCTGGCACCCGCCGGGCCGTTGCGGGGGAGGGAGCGGGTGCCTAGCTGATCAGTCGCGCGGGTCTAGCACCAGGTCTCTCGCCATGCGACCGCCGAGTTCTAGCTGGATGAGGCAGTACCGTTCCGTTTCTATCGCGGTGCTGGTGTTGTGGATGACCCTGATCTCGAGGAGACGAGCTTCGCGCTGCAGGTTGTACGTTGGCTGGGAGGTGATGTCTTCGTTCATCCCGGACTCCTAGGGGCGGTGAGGCTGCACTGCGGTGGCGCCAAGTCTGTTCGCGCCGTCTGTGGCGCCAAGGTACTCGGGCAACTCTTACGGAACTCTCAAAGCGCCCTTCCTCGTGCCCAAGGCTACTCCTCAGTTCGCGCTCAGACGGGTACCGCCGCCCGCGAGCGCCACCCTTGCGCCGTTCTCATCGCGGCCGTCTGCGATGACCGCGAACGGGGCGCCCATCGCAAGGGCGGTAAGCGCCGCCTCGACCTTGGGGATCATGCCGCCCGAAATGCGTCCGTCATGAATGCGCTCCTCTACTTGGGCGCGCGTGAGGTTAGGCAGGAGCGAGGCCGGGTCGCTCGGGTCGTCAAGCACGCCAGCGACGTTCGTGAGGAAAACGATACCCTCGCCGAGGGCGCCCGCCACCGCGCCTGCGGCCTCATCGCCGTTGACGTTGAGCATGGTGCCATCGCTGCCGGCCGCAATGCAGGCAAGCACGGGCACGAGGCCGCCCTCTCGCAGAGCCTTCATGGCGCGTAGGTCAACGCCAGTCACGCGGCCGACCAGGCCAAGGTCGGGGTCGCGCACCTCGGCGCTCAGGCTGTTGGCGTCGCGGGCGGTGATGCCGACCGCACCGCCGATCTCTTGCGCCAGCTCCTTGCCGAGCATGGTCAGCACGCGCTCGACGACAAGCATGGCTGCGTGACTGGTTACGCGGAGCCCACGCACGAAGCTGTGCTCGAGCCCGGCCTCGTCGAGGGCGGCTTGGATGAACGGGCCGCCGCCGTGTACGACGACGGGCGGCACGCCGCTCGCCCCTAGGGCGCGGAGGCCGGCCGCCACGGCGCGGCGCGTTGCTCGGTCGGTCATGGCGTTGCCGCCGTACTTGATGACGATGCTCACGTGGCAAGTCTAATGGCAGCGGTCAGCCTCGAGCCAGTGGGTGTTACATTGCGTCAGGCACGCAAGCGGTGCCGTGTGCATCGACGCAGGCCGGGGTGGAGGGCTTAGCAGTGTCAGAGTCGCGACTAGACGAGTTGACGTTCGGCACCGACGGTTGGCGCGCAGTGATCGCCGACGGTTTCACGACCGCGAACCTCGGGCGCGTAGCGCAGGCTTACGCGGAGCACCTGAGGGGCCAGAACCTCGACAACGTTCTCGTCGGGTACGACACCCGCTTCATGGGCAGGCGCTTCGCGCTACTAGTTGCAGAAGTGCTCGCCGGCAACGGGATCAAGGCCAGCGTTAGCGCCAGCTACCTGCCGACTCCCGCCCTCTCGTTCGCGGTCAAGCACTACGGGGCCGACGGCGGGGTGATGGTCACTGCTTCGCACAACCCAGCCGAGTATTCCGGCTTCAAGCTGAAGGGGAGTTACGGCGGCGGCGCCTCGGACGCCACCTACCAGGACGTGGCGCGGCGTGCTGCTAGCGTGCGGCCCGAAGCGGTCGTGCGTGGCCAACCTAGCACCGCGCAGGCGTTCGACGTGCGGTCCGACTACTACGCGGCCCTCGACGCACTGATAGACGTCGAGTTGCTGAGGCGCTCAGGCGTGCGGCTAGCGCACGACGCGATGGGCGGTGCGGGTGCCGGCTGGCTGGCTGCGTACTTCGAAGGTCACGGCATGGGCGACCGCCTGCAGGAACTGCGCGGTCGCCCCGACCCCCTCTTCTACGGCGTGAACCCAGAGCCGATCGCGGCCAACTTGGCGCCCACTTTCGCCAGCATGCGCGGCGCGGACGCCGAGGGCGTTAGCTTCGCGGTGGCTACGGACGGCGACGCCGATCGCCTCGGCGTCGTCTTGCCTGGCGGCGAGTACTTCAATTCGCACCAGATCTTCGCGGTGCTGCTCGACGACCTCGTGCGCCGCGGCGGCCGCGGCAGCGTCGTGAAGACGTTCACCGTCAGCCGGCTCGTCGAGCGCCTGGCGCGGGCGCGCGGCATGCAGGTGATCGAGACGAAGGTGGGCTTCAAGTACGTGGTTGACGCCATGCTGCAGGGCGGCGTGCTCATCGGGGGCGAGGAGTCTGGCGGCATCGGGGTGAGCGGGCATCTCTTCGAGCGCGACGGCCTCGCCAACGCCCTCCTGCTGGCCGAGGGGCTCGCCGCCACCGGTGTGCCTTTGGCGCAACGCTTCGCGGCCCTCGAAGCTGAGGCGGAGTGGCGCCACGCGTACGACCGCCTCGACCTGCACCTTGGCAGCGCTGGGTCCCTCGCTCATGCCGCCGCCGTGCTCGACGACCCACCTGCGCGGCTGGCCGGGCGCCAAGTGACGAGCGTCGAGCGCCTCGACGGCACCAAGTTGAACCTGGCTGACGACGCCTGGGTGCTCGTGCGCGCCAGCGGCACTGAGCCGCTTCTGCGCGTCTACTGTGAGGCGCCTGACGCCGCCAGCGTGGCGACCACCCTGGCTGGCGTGCGCGACCTCGTCGCGCGTTAGAGCGCCAAGAACTCCTTCGCGCTCTTCGACAGCACTTCGTGACCGTCGGCGGTTACGACCGCCAAGTCCTCGATACGCAGGCCGGTGAAGCCAGGCAGGTACACGCCTGGCTCGATCGTCACGATCATGCCCGGCTGCAGCAACGTGTCGCTCTTCTGGCTCAGACGCGGCTCCTCGTGGATGACCAGGCCGGTGCCGTGCCCGAGCGAGTGGGTGAAGTACTTCTCCAGCCCGTGATTGGCAAGCACTTCGCGGGCGACCTGGTCGATTTCGCGGCCACTCCGGCCCGGCCCGACCGCCGCGAGGGAAGCAACTTGCGCCTCGAGGACGGCGTCGTACAGCCTGCGCTCCTCCGCACCCACCTGGCCGATGGCCACGGTGCGAGTCATGTCGGCGTGGTAGCCGTCCACCACGGCCCCGAAGTCGAGCGTTACGAGCTCGCCGCTTGCCAATGGCTTCTGAGAGGCAACGCCGTGCGGCATCGCTCCGCGCGGCCCGCTGGCGACGATGGTGGTGAAAGATGCGCCCTCGGCGCCGTTGAGGCGCATGGCGCTCTCGAGGGAGAGCGCTACTTCCATCTCGGTAACACCCGGCGCCATCATCTTCAACGCCTCCGCGAAGGCCAGATCGGTAACGTGCGCGGCGCGGCGCAGGGCGTCAATCTCGGACTCCGACTTCACCACGCGCAGGCCAGCGAACGCGCCGTCCAGGACTATGGGGTCGTAGCCGAGGCGCTTGGCGAGCGCGCGGTAACGCGCCACCGTCATGTGCTCGCCTTCAACTGCCAGGCCGGCGCCGTTCAGGCGTGCAAGCACGGCGTCGTCGATGCCAGCCACGATGTCGACGTCGATCACGGCCTCTTCGCCTGCTTGCGTCGTGTAACGCGCGTCAGTCAGGAGGGTGGCGCCTTCCGCCGTAACGAAGACGGCGCCGTCGTCCGGGGAGGAGAAGCGCGAGAGGTAACGCACGTTGGCCGGCGTAGTGACGAGTAGCGCGCCCGCGTCCACGCCGCTCATGCGCTGGCGCAACGTGTCTAGGCGCGCCTGAACTTCTGCTGCACTCATGCTGCTGCCTCCGCGATCGCAAGGTAGTCGTCCAATTCGAGGCTGGCGCCGCCGATCAGTCCGCCGTTGACGTCGGTTTGCGCGAGGAGTTCGCGGGCATTGCCTGGCTTCATGCTGCCGCCGTACAGGAGGCGCATGTCGGCCGCCACCTGCGGGTAGAGGCGCTGCAGCTCGCGGCGCATGGCGCTGCCCATCGCGGCGGCGTCCGCGGCCGTGGCGGTCCTGCCAGTGCCGATGGCCCATACCGGCTCGTACGCCACCACCAGCGCCCCGGCGTGCGGTAGGTCGAGGCCGAGCAGCGCGCGGGAGAGTTGCGCTAGCACGACGTCCTCGGCAGCGCCCGAGTCACGCTCGGCTTGCTTCTCGCCCACGCACACGATGGGCACGAGACCGTGCTCGAGCGCGCGGCCTGCCTTGGCGTTCACGAGGGCGTCGTCCTCAGCGTGGTACGCGCGGCGCTCCGAGTGGCCGACGACCACGTAGCGCACGCCAAGGTCGGCGAGCATGGCGGCCGACACCTCGCCCGTGTATGCGCCCTCGGCGTGGGCGCTTACGTCCTGGGCGCCTAGTGCCACGGCGCTGCCGAACGCGAGGTTCGTCATGGCCGGGAGGTGAGTGAAGGGCACCATCAACGCGAGCTCGCCCGCCGTGACCGGAGAGCGGTCTAGGCGGGCGAGCAGGTTCCGCGTCCAGGACGCGGCTTCTGAGGGAAGCCGGTGCATCTTCCAGTTGCCGGCTATGAGGGGTAGGGGGCGTGACATGCGGTGACGATACCGCAGGTGCCGCCTACCTAACTCTCGTTACTTACGTCAGGCGCGCACACCGCTCGTGGCGGCAGCGCTGCGCTTGCGCTTCGGCTTGCCTGGCTTCGGGTCGTTGTCTGAGCCGTCGTTGGCTGCCGCCAAGTGCGCCTCGAGCGCGGCCAGGCCCCCGACGAGCGTCACGTCCAACACCTGGTCGAGATCGACGACTGGGTGCATGGTGAGCGACTTCGTGAGGTGGGCCCCGATGTCCTTCATGTCGGCCTCATTCTGCGAGGGGAAGATGATGTGCTTGATGCCAGCGCGCTTGGCGCCGAGGATCTTCTCCTTGAGCCCGCCGATGGGCAGCACGCGGCCGCGCAACGTGATCTCGCCGGTCATCGACACGTCCTTGCGCACCGGCACGCCGGTAAGGGCGCTGATGAGCGAGGTGGCGAGGGCAACGCCGGCGCTTGGGCCTTCCTTCGGCGTGCCGCCCGCTGGGACGTGGATGTGGATCTCGGAGTCATCTAGCAGCGATTGCTTGATGCCGAAGCGCGCCGCGTTGCTCTTGGCGTACGTGAGGGCCGCGCGGGCGGACTCCTTCATGACGTCGCCCAACTGCCCCGTCAGCACCAGGCCGCCCTTGCCGGGGGTTACGGACGTTTCGACGAACAGGATGTCACCGCCGACGGGCGTGTAGTACATGCCCGTTGCCACGCCGACGAGGTTGTCCTC
>JBIQMD010000030.1:0-10298 GCA_044463725.1 Truepera radiovictrix | reverse complement strand
CCGGTCAGCTGCAGCGATCCGGACGCCGTCTACGAGCTGGCCTCCCAAGGCGGCTTGTTCGGCCAGACCGCGCTACTGCTAGATTTCGAGGCCGCCTTCCACGGCGTAGCCGGCGTCAAGCCGCGCAACGAGGTCATGCGGGTACTCGAGAGCGCAGGCGAGACTGCCACCATCGTCGTGCTCGACCCCGACGCCACGCCGGCGCGGCAGAAGGCGCTTCAGCAACTCGGAGAGCACCACCACCAAGCGCTGCCACGCCGCGAGCGCCTCAGCGATTGGGTTGGCGCAGAACTAAGGGGCGCAGGCGTCGAGTTCGAGCGCGAAGTGCCGAGTTACTTAGCCGAACTCTTCGGCGAAGACGCTGCTGGCATAGTCTCGGAGATCCAGAAACTGGCCTCGCTCGATGAACGCATCGGGTTGGAGCGCGCTAAAGCCGTCGTCAACCGCGAGGCAACTCACAACGCGTTCGACATCATCGAACGGATAGCGGCAGGTGACGTCCCAGGCGCGGTGACCGTAACGCGCCGGCTCATCGAAGGCGGTGAAGCTGTGCCGCGCGTCTTCGGGGCGCTCACGTGGCAGTTCCTGCTGGTCGGCAAGGCAGCCGGCTTACGGCAACGCGAAGGCGGAAAGCGCATCAGCGGCGGCCAGGCCGCCAGCGTCCTAGGCGCGGCGCCGTACGCGGCAGACAAGGCGTTAGCCCTCGCCGCCAAGCTAGACGAAGCCGCCGTCAAGGGTGCCCTGCGCGAACTGCTAGCCGCCGACGTGGCCGCCAAGACCGGCCGCGACCAAGACCTGGCCCTAGAAGCCGCCGTCATCGGGCTAGCGCGGCGCTGGAGCGCCAGCGGCAAGGGGCCAGAAGCTACTGGGGGACGCGCGTCCAGGTAGAACCGGAAGCCTGCGAGGCAACGGCTGCCGCAATGAACGCCACGCCACGGGCGCCAGCACTGACGTCTGGGTAGTCGGGCCGCACCGCATCTGCCGGTAGCACCGCGCCCTCACGGAGGCGGATGGCTACGGCCACGTTACGGTAGACGTTCGCGAACGCCTCGATGAAACCCTCAGGATGTCCAGACGGCAGGCGCGTCGCAGCCGTTGCAGCTGACCCCAGGTAGGAGCCACCGGCCCGCGTGTACGTCTGCGACGGCGCGTCTAGGTAATCCACCTGCATGCGGTTCGGGTTCTCCTGCCGCCAGCGCAACGTCCCGCGGCTGCCCGTCACGGTGATGCGCAAGTCGTTCTCCGAACCGATCGCCACTTGGGAGGCTACGAGCACGCCCTTGACCCCGCCCTCGAAGCGCAAGAGGAGGTTGCAGTCGTCGTCAAGCAACCGGCCAGGCGCGAGCGGCGTGAGGTCGCCGCACAGTTCGGCGACCCGCAACCCAGTGATGGTGGCGGCGAGGTTCTCAGCGTGGCTGCCGATGTCGCCGACCGCACCGCCAAGGCCAGCCAAGGCAGGATCGGCACGCCAAGCCGCCTGCTTGTTGCCTGTCGCCTCCAACTTGGTAGCCAACCAACCTTGGTGGTACTCGATCACGACTTTGCGCAACTCCCCGAGCGCGCCGTCCTGCACCAGCTTTCTGGCCTCCTGGACGAGGGGGTAGCCCGTGTAGTTGTATGTGACGGCGAAGACCACGCCGCTCTCCGCCACGACCGCCTCGAGGTCGCGAGCTTGCTCGAGCGTCACGGTCATGGGTTTGTCGCAGATGACGTTGATGCCCGCCTGGGCGAAGGCCCTCGCGACCGGATAGTGCTCGTGGTTCGGGGTCACGACACTCACGGCCTGCACGCGGCGCTCGGGCGGCAAGCGCAACTCACCCGCGAGCATCTCCTCCCAATCGCCATAGCTGCGCACGAGCCCGAGTGCCGCCCCGCTCACGCGCGAGCGTTCAGGGGTGCTCGATAGGGCGCCAGCCACGAGCTCGAAGGTCCGGTCGAGGCGCGCGGCCATGCGGTGCACCCCACCGATGAACGCTCCCTGCCCGCCTCCGACCATGCCAAGGCGCAGCGGAGCATCTTCGTTCGTCATCTTTCGACCACCTCCAACGGCCACTAGTAACGCTGGCCGCGTACACCACCGTAACCGACCAGTAGTGGCGCCCGGCGTGGGTTAGCCTCGGCTGGTGGAGTCGCTCAGGGAACGGCTGTTAGCGGGTAACGAGCGGGCCATCGCCCGCGGCATGACCCTCATCGAGGCTGGCGTACCAGAGGGGCAGGAACTCCTCCGCAGCGTGCGTGAGCGTACGGGACGAAGCGCCGTCATCGGGATCACCGGTTCGCCAGGTGCCGGCAAGAGCACCTTGACTGACGCCCTGATCGCCGGCGTTAGGGCAACTGGGCGCCGCGTTGGCGTGGTGGCCATCGACCCAACCTCGCCGTTCAGCGGCGGCGCCATCCTCGGTGACCGCATCCGCATGACGCGCTGGCACGCCGACCCAGGGGTGTTCATCCGCTCGATGGCGACTCGCGGCCACCTCGGGGGTTTGGCGGCCGCCACCCTCCAGGTGGTTGCGTTGCTAGATGCCGCTGGCTGCGACACGATCTTCGTCGAGACAGTTGGGGTTGGGCAGTCGGAAGTCGACGTCGTGCAGGCGGCCGACACGACCGTCGTCGTGCTGACGCCCGGTCAGGGTGACGGCGTGCAGGCCTTCAAGGCAGGCATCATGGAGATAGCGGACATCTTCTGCATCAACAAGTACGACCACCCAGGCGCCGACCGCTTGCGGCGCGAGATCCGCGCCGCGATGGAACTAGGCGATCACCCAGAGGGTTGGGTGGCGCCCATCGTCGGCACGGTCGCCACTCGCAATGAAGGCGTTGACGAGTTGTTGCAACGCCTAGACGAGCACCGTGCTTACCTCGAGGCGAGTGGGGCGATCGTCGCCGCGCGCCGGCGCCGCGTGCGCGCAGAGGTAAGCGCGGTCCTTGGCGAGCGCTTGCGGCGCACCCTTGGCGAACACGAAGAGGAAGCGATAGACGCGGTCCTCACCGGGCGAATGAGCCCTGGCGCGGTAGTGGACGAACTCCTCGCCGGCCTGACTGAGTAGCCAGCGCAACCGGCACTGCGCCCCGAGAGGCGCATAAGCGGCTAGACTACTCGGCAATGGTCCACGCCGTATACCCCGGCAGTTTCGACCCGTTGCATAACGGTCACGTCGACATCATCCGCCGCGCAGCGCGCATCTACGACCGCCTCACCGTGGCAGTGCTGCACAACGCCGCCAAGCAGTCGGGGCTGTTCACTACGGAGGAGCGGGTGGCGATCATCCGCGAGGTCATCGAGGGCCTCGACGGAGTGGAAGTCGACTCGTTCGACGGGCTGCTGGCCGACTACACGCGCCGCGTCGGCGCCACCGTCATCGTCAAGGGACTAAGGGCCATCTCCGATTTCGAGTACGAGCTGCAGATGGCGCACCTCAACCGTCAACTGAACCCGAACGCCGAGACGACGTTCATCATGACGGCAACGCGCTGGTCGTACGTGTCGAGCACCCGCGTCAAGGAGATCGCGCGTTACGGCGCGGACGTGGCTAAGCTCGTGCCGCGCGCGACCCTGCGGCGGTTGAACGAGAAACTGTCTGGGGCGGCTGTGCCGAAAGAGTAAGCGCAGGGCGTCGGCGCCTCTCTGCGCCGCAAGCTGCGGTACGCGGCGTCGTGGGGGTGCCCCCATATACTCGGGGGCGTACCGCAGGACGTGAGCGCTTAGGCGCGGGCGCCCCATAGCGGTTCGACGAGAGGAACCACAGATGTCTCACCTGATCCGCGGCCTTGGTGCCAGCGGCGGCATCCGCGTGGTGGCGGCAGACACCACCGAGTTGGTGCGCCACGCCACCGAGAAGCACGCCACCAGCCCAACAGCAGGCGCGGCCCTCGGCCGCACCCTCACTGGGGCCCTACTGCTTTCGCACGTACTCCTGAAGCACCATCGTGACCGCGTGACCCTCAAGCTACGCGGCGGCGGACCCCTCGGCGGTGTCATCGCAGACGCTGGCCTGGACGGCACCGTCCGCGGCTACGTTAGTAACCCTCACGCCGACCTGCCACTGCGCCAAGACGGCAAGCTAGACGTCGGCGGTGGCGTTGGGCGCGTTGGCGAGATCAGTGTCATCCGCGCTCACGCGCCGTACGGCGAGCCTTACGGCAGCTCGAGCGACCTGGTGAGCGGCGAGATCGCAGAGGACATCGCCACCTACCTGGCGCGTTCCGAGCAGATCGCCTCCGCGCTGCTACTCGGGGTGCACTTCGACTCGCAGGGGCGCGTAACTAGCTCGGGCGGCGTAATTCTGCAGGCGTTGCCTGGGGCTGACGAGGCGGCTTTGCCGCTACTCGAGGCGAACGTCAAGGCGCTTGGCCAACTAACCAGCGCCATGCACCGTGCGCCCCTCACGGACATCGTGCGTAATGAACTCATGTGGGGAATGGACTTCGAGGTCCTCACCGACCCCCCGCTGCAGCTGCGCTTCGCCTGCCGCTGTAGTGAGGAGAAGGCGCTCGAGGCGCTCGCTTACTTCACACCTGCTGAGCGCGAGGCCATGATCGCCGAGGATGGCGGAGCCGAGATAGTGTGCCACTGGTGTGGTGACAAGCGCTGGCTCGGGCCGGAGGCGATCCTCAGCATCAGCAGTAACGAGGTACGCTGCCCGGACTGCGCGACGCTGTGGTTCCGTGACGGTCAGACGCGCATGGTGCGCGAGCAGGAACTATGTGCGTGCGGTCGCAAGGTTGAACTGCCTAACTGACTCACGGGCTGACTAGGAGGCGTTCGGATGCGAGCCGGATTGGTTGCCCTACTGCTCTTCCAGATGATCTTGTGGGGCAGCGCCTACCCCATGATCAAGCTGGGGCTGACGGGGTTCACTGCCCCGCACTTGACGCTGTTACGTCACCTGGTGGCGTCGGCGGCGTTTCTGCCCCTGCTGCTCGCGTTCAAGGGTCGGCTCCGCCCGCGGCGCGCGGACGTGCCGTACTTCTTCCTCGTCGGCCTCCTCGGTTACACCGTCTACCACCTCGCCCTGAACTTCGGCGAGCTGCACGTCAGCGCGGGTGCTGCCAGTCTCGTGATCGCGACGGCGCCTGCCATGACGGCGCTGCTCGCCGTTTTCATGATGGGGGAGAGGCTCGCGCCATTGGGTTGGGTCGGCTCGCTGCTCTCGTTCCTCGGCGTCGTGCTCATCGTGCTCGGCGACTCCGGCACTGGCCTCACGTTCAACGCCTGGGCGTGGCTCATCGTCCTCGCCGCCGCAGCTGCGTCGTTCTACACCGTGCTGCAGAAGCCACTGTTCACCAAGTACAAGCCAATCGAGGTCGCCGCGTTCGCAACTTGGGCAGGCACGCTGCCGCTCCTCGTGTTCCTACCCGGCTTGGCCAGTTCCGCCGCGTCGGCCCCATGGGGGGCGCTTGGCGCCACGATCTACATCGGCGTGTTCCCGTCGGCCGTCGCCTACACGATCTACGCTTTCGCGCTCTCGCGCGCCAGGGTCACCGTCGTGACTGCCTTCCTGTACCTCGTGCCAGTGTTCGGACTGGCGTCCTCATGGCTGCTGCTTGGCGAGGTGCCTGCGCTGATCACGGTCGTCGGGGGCGCGATTGCCATCGGCGGCATCGTGATGGTCAACCTTGGCAAGGGGGTAGCTGCGCGGTCAGCGGCGCGCGGCGACCTTCTCACCAAGTCGGCGCTCCTCACCGGCGAGCAGGCGGCGGATGTTGTCGCGGTGCCGGTAGACGGCCAACGCGGCGAGGGCGGCGGCTAGCAGCAACTCGGGCCACGCCCACGTGGCCGAAACGATGATGAAGAGCGGCAGCGCTACCATGCCGACTAACGACCCGAGCGAGACGTAACGGCTCACGAGGATCGTGAAGACTCCGAGCAGGATGCACATCAGGGCCACCAGCGGGTCGATGACGAGGAATACTCCGATGCTGGTGGCGATCCCTTTGCCGCCGCGGAGGCGCAGCAGGATGTTGAAGTTGTTGCCTAGCACGACGGCGAGGCCAGCTAGCGCGACACCCCACGGCCCTATCCCGAGGAGGGAGGGGATGAAGGTGGCGATGGCGCCTTTGAGTGGGTCGAGGATGACGACGATGACTGCCGGCACCACACCGAGTGCGCGCAGAACGTTAGTTGCGCCGATGTTGCCCGAACCTACTTGTTGGATGTTCACGCCGCGCAGCCTGGCGACTAGGAGGCCAGATGGGATGGTGCCGAGAAAGTAGGCGGTCAAGGTGGTTACCGCCCCCAGTATTACGTCGAGCACGTGACGCCTCCAGGTGCCGGCACTGAGTGGCGGCCGTGTTCGATTGTAACGGTCGCCATGAAGGGCGTCTGAGCGTCATGCGCATGAGGGTGTACCACGCAGCGACCATGCGCGTGGCGGTACCATCGGGGCGATGACCACGGCTACTCTCTTCCTGATCGTAGTGGCGGTGGCGGGCGTCTCGTCAATGCGCTGGGCCACGCGCCTAGCTCCACTACCTAACGAGTTCCCGGCCAAGACGCTACTCGCCGCCATCGCCGCCGCGGTACTTGCGTATGCAACGTACGGTACGTGGCAGGCGCCAACCTGGCTCCTTGCAGCCGCCGCAGTGTTGACGCCACTCTTCGTCTTCGGGCCAGTCGGGCTTCTCGCCCTCGTGCGTGCAGGCGCCTGGCGCGTGGCACGCGTTCTCTCTCTGCTGCTCTACTGGACGGAAGGCGGCAGGGCCGCGGTAGGGCGGCTCCTCGCCCAGGCAGCTCTGCAACGCGGTGAGGGTGAGGCGGCGCTCGCGCTCACCAGCCGCCACGACCCCGTGCTCTTAGGGCAGGCGTACCTCCTGAGCGGCGACTACCAGAAGGTTCTCGAGCTCGAGCAGCCACCAAGCACGTGGGAGGCCGACAACGCGCACCTCTTGGCAGCGGCGCGCATCGAGGCGTTGCTGGCGCTCGGTCACGTCGAGCAGGCGCGGCACGAGACGGCCAACCTGAGGACCCGCTTCGAGGCGGGCAAGCAGGGGCCGCTCGGCTTCCGCGCCGTCGTCCTCTCGCAGGCGCGACTGGCTGCCCGCGAGGGCGACTTCGAAGGGGCGAGAAGCCTACTCGAACAGCCGTTGGCTGGGGTTACGCCTGCAACGCTCTACGACATCTTGGGGACGGCGGCTGAGCGTGGTGGGCGACCGTCGGCGGCCATCAAGGCCTACGCGGCCGCGTACATGTCGTCGAGCGGCGCGCAGCGCACACGTTACGCTGCGCGGCTTCGTGCGCTTGGCGCCACCCCGCCAACGGCGGCGGCAACGCTCGCGCGCAGGCCGATGGCCACGTACTTGTTGGCGGCGGTCATAGCGGCCGCTTACCTCGCGCAGGTCTTGGTTGACAGGTACTACGGGGTGCTGTCGGTGAGGGGCCAGGGCTTGTACGCGAGCAACATAGTCGCCGCCTTCGTTCAGGGCATTCCTGGCGTGCCAGATGCGGGTGCTTGGTGGCGCTTCCTCACGTACGCGTTCCTCCACGGCAGCGTCTTGCACATCGGCCTCAACCTTTGGGTGCTCTTCGATATCGGGCGCTTGTACGAGCGGCGGCGTAGTTGGGGCGACCTGTTGGCGGCGTTCACGGCGGGCGCTGCGCTTGGCGCGGTTGCGACGACCGTGTTCCAGGCGGGCCAACAGCTAGTGCTCGTCGGCGCCTCCGGCGGCATCCTTGGTGTGGCAGGCGCGCTGCTGGCCGAGGCGGCTCTCAGCAGAGCGCCTTCTGACCGCGTGCTCCTGCGCGGCCTTCTGCAGTGGGTCGCGCTACTGATCGTCTTCAGCGTTGCCGTGCCTGGCGTCTCGTTGTGGGGCCACGTCGGCGGCCTCGTTGGCGGCTTCCTGTACGGCGTAGTGCGCTTGCGCTCCGGGTTAGGGCGCCGCTTCGCGCAGGCGACGGGCTGGTTCTGCGTAGGCCTGCTGCTGCTCGCCGTCGTGAGTGCGATCACGAGCATCGTGCCGCACCTGCCCTGAGGCTCGCGTGCTGGGGCGTCAACTTGCGGTGAGCCTGGGGTAAACTTGTACTCAGTCCAAGAGTTTACGGCTGCCCAGCGAACCGCACCGCAGCGCGCCGGGAGTGCCAAGGAGGCCACAGATGGCAGACGCGAACAGCAAACCGCAGGTCGTTGCGCCCACGGGCGGCGCCTTCCTGATCGAGCGCCAGGACGCCAACACCGTGCTCATTCCCGAGTCCTTCGACGCCGACCTCCAGATGTTCGCGCAGACGGCACGGACCTTCGTGCAGCGCGAGATCCTGCCAGACTTCGCCAAGTTGGAGGGCCTGGATTACGAACTCTCGCGCGCCAAGATGGCCAGGGCAGGCGAGCTCGGCTTGTTGGGCGTCGAAGTTCCGGAAGCGTACGGCGGCCTCGGCCAGGGTAAGGCGGCGTCTTCCGTCGTCACGGAAGCCATCGCGGCCTCTGGGTCGTTCAACGTCACGTTCAATGCTCACGCCGGCATCGGCACGCTCCCGCTCGTCTACTTCGGCACGGAAGCGCAGAAGGCGCACTACCTGCCCAAGCTTGCCTCGGGGGAGTGGGTGGCGGCTTACTGCTTGAGCGAGCCGGGCTCTGGGTCCGACTCGCTTGCTGCCAAGACGCGCGCCGATCTTGACGGCGACGAGTGGGTGCTGAACGGCACCAAGATGTGGATCTCGAACGCGGGCTTCGCTGATCTCTTCACGATCTTCGCGCAGGTTGAAGGCGACAAGTTCAGTTGCTTCCTTGTCGAGAAGGGCGCCGAGGGGCTGAGCTTAGGGGCAGAGGAACACAAGATGGGCATCAAGGGCTCGAGCACCCGCCAAGTGATCCTCGAGAACGTGAGGGTGCCACGCGCCAACCTGCTTGGGGTGGTTGGCAAGGGTCACCACATCGCCTTTGGCATCCTCAACATCGGTCGTTACAAGCTGGCCGTCGGCGCTGCCGGTGGCGCCAAGCAACTCATCGGCCTTAGTCAGGCTTACGCGAAGGAACGCATCCAGTTCAAGGCGCCCATCGCCACCTTCGGCCTCATCAAGGAGAAGATCGGGCGCATGGCGTCGGACACGTTCGCGCTGGAGAGCGCCGTCTACCGCCTTGGCGGCAGCATGGACGCCGCCCTGCGCGGCAAGGACGACGCGACCTCGCAACTCGCTGCCCTCAACGACTACGCGGTCGAGTACTCGTTCATCAAGGTGTTCGGCTCCGAGATCCTCGACTACGTCGTAGACGAGGCGTTGCAGATCTACGGCGGTTACGGCTTCTCCGCCGATTACCCCATCGAGCTGCCGTACCGGAACAGCCGCATCAACCGCATCTTCGAAGGCACGAACGAGATCAACCGCGAGCTGACCGTCGACCAGCTTCTGAAGCGCGCCATGCGCGGCGATCTCGACCTCCTGGGACCGGCCCAGGAGGCCATGATGGGCAGCCCCGTAACCTCGGTGGCGGCCACGGGGGTCCTAGCGGACGCAGAACTCGCCCTCGCCAACCTCAAACTTGGCACCCTCATGGTGGCTGGCATGGGAGCGATGGCGTACATGCAGGGGTTGGCGCGCGAGCAGGAACTACTGGCGCGCGTGGCCGACATGGTCGGCCTGACTTACTTGGCAGAGTCTGGCCTGTTACGCGCCGAGCGGCTACAGGGCGCAAGCGGCGGAGAGACGGCGGCGGTCATGGCTCGGCTCTACGCGTTCGCTGCCGTCGACCGGGCGCGCGACCTCGGCACGGAGGCGTTACGGCGCATCCCCCGAGGCAACGAGGCCATGCCGCGCTTCCAGGCGTACGTGAAGGACCACGGGGTAGACCTCATCGAGCTGCGGCGCAGCGCTGCAGACGCCGTCTATGCGGCGGACGGCTACCCGTTGAGCTGACCGGCGCGCTACAGGGGCTTGAAGCGCTCGAAGGTCTCGTGGCAGGCGGCGCACGTGCGTATTTCGCGGCACAAGGTGGAGCCGAAGGCGTTGCGCAGCCGCGTGTCCGGGTGACCGCAGCGTGGACAGCGCACCGGCGCCTCGCTAGCCAACTGGATGAGGCCGCCATGCACTGCCGGTGGGGCGATGCCGAAGCGTTCGAGCTTCGCGCGCGCCCCTTCCGTCATGTCGTCGGACGACCAGGGTGGCGCGATGCGCTTCTCGACCACGACCTCCCCGACCCCGGCCGCCTCCAGCACAGCCACTGCGTTGCGTTCGATCACGTGCCAAGCTGGGCATGCCGAGAACGTCGGCGTGATCGCCACCCGCACCCCGCCTGGAGTCGAGGTGGCTGTCACCTCTAGCACGAGGCCAAGCTCGACAATGTTGACGGCGGGCAGTTCTGGGTCGAGCA
>JBIQMD010000029.1:0-10340 GCA_044463725.1 Truepera radiovictrix | reverse complement strand
GCAAGCGCAAGCTCGAGCGCGACCTGAAGGTCCTTCTCAACCTCACGCAGGAACTGCGCAAGGCGCGCATCGGGGCTGGCGCTCTCGACTTCAATTTCACGGAAGCGCGCGTCGAGGTCGACGATCAGGGCGCCCTGCACGTCACGCCCGTGCGCAGCGACTCGGCAAGGCAACTAGTAGAAGAGATGATGCTGCTGGCCAACCGCTTGGTGGCTGGTGAGCTGAGCCGCCGCGAAGTGCCGGCCCTCTACCGCGTGCACGAGGACCCGAGTGCAGAGAAGATCCAGATACTGCAGAAGGCCCTCTCGCGTCTCGGATACGTACTCGACCTCGAGCATGCGAAGCCTCAAGACCTGCAAGCCATCTTGCGGCAGGCGGCCGGCAAGCCCGAAGCGCAGCTCGTCAACACCCTGCTCCTGCGCAGCCTCAAGCAGGCGCGGTACTCGAGCGAGGACCTAGGCCATTACGGCCTGGCGTTCGAGAGCTACCTGCACTTCACCAGCCCCATCCGGCGCTACCCCGACCTCGTCGTACACCGGGTGGTGCGGGCCCTCCTTCAGCACCGTCTGTCGCCGACGCTCAAGGAGCGCATGAAGACCGACTTCCCTGCGCTCGCCGAGCACGCCAGCGACCGCGAACGCATAGCAGAGGAGGCGGAACGCGACCTCACCCGCTACTTCCACGCGCGGTGGGCCAAGGAGCACGTCGGCGAGTCGTACACCGGCGTCGTCGTTGGCGTAACGAACTTCGGGGTGTTCCTCGAACTCCCGAACGCCGTCGAGGGCCTCATGCACGTTAGCCACCTGGTTGACGATTACTACTTGTACATCGAGGACCAACTCATGCTCATGGGTAAGCACTCGCGCAAGCGTTACCGCATGGGTGACCGAGTGGAGGTGAAGATCTTGGCCGCCAATCCAACGCAAAGGCAGATAGACCTCATCCCGGCAGACATGCCGATGCCTGAGGTTGAGCCTGAGGAGAAGCAGATGGATACCCGCCCTCCAGGCAAGCTCAAGACGCCACAGCAGGGCGCGGCCGAGGGTGTCGTCACCGTCATCGCTGGCCGAGGGCCGCGCAAGGCGGCCAAACCTGGAGCCAAGAGTGGTGGGGGAGAGAAGCCGGCCCAGGGCGCAACGAAGGCCGCAGCCGGCAAGGGTGGCGAAGCCAAGGGCGCCGCGGCGGCGAAGCCAGCGGGTAAGGGCGGAGGCGGCAAGACGAGCGCGCCAAAGACCCCGGGCAAGAAGGGTGCGGCGAACGACGCCGCGGTTGCCAAGCCTGCGCCCGCCCAACCGCCAGCCAGCGCCCGCGCCGCCGCCCAGACCGCTGCAGAGAAGACCGCAGCAGGGCGCGCAGCGAAGGCCGCAGCAGACAAGGCGGCACGCGCCGCGGTGGCAGCCAGCGAGAAGGCGAACGCACCAGAGCCTGAGGCGCCAGCGCCGGCGCCAGCGCCGCGTACGAAGAAGCGCAAGGTGCTGCGCTTCGGTTGAAGTGCCCGGCATTTCGTCTGGTAGACTTCGCCAACCACGACACCGCCGGTCGGGTGTCCAAGATAATAGGGAGAGACCGCATGGCCAAGGCGTATCGCTACCCGCTCACTCGTGTCTGCCTTCGTGGTGGCACCATGACATTGCCGCTTGCCATGCTGCAGCTCTTCCCGGAAGACGGCCAGATCGTGGCCGTCGACAATGAAACGGGTGAGGAGTACCCGCTCGACCTGACGAGCCCACGCGTCCTGGCCGGCCTTGGCGACCTGTACGCTGCGCACGACCTCGAGGTCAACGACGAGCTTCACGTCGCGCCGCTAGGTGGCGGGCGCTTCGGTTTCGACGTCGTTTCGCGCACCAAGCGCTCGGCCACTACGCAAGCAACGGCGCTCGCCGCCATCCTCGACGAACTGGCCGCTGCGGGCGTTCCCGCCACGGAGGCCGAGGTACACGCCCTCTACCCGACGTTGCCGTTGGGCTTCGACGTCACGCCTTACTTGGCTGCCGACCCGCGTTTCGAACTGCGCAATGGCCGCTGGCAGAGCGCGGCGGCGGAAGAGCCAGAAGTGCAGGAGGCGCCGCTCGACGCGCCAGAGCCAGCGCGCCTCTCGGCCGCCGTGACCGCCCAGGTAACGCAACTCGTCGAGGTCGCCGCCGGCGGTGCGGCAGCTACGGCAGCGTTCGAGGGAGCAGCTCGCGCCCAGCACGGTGCCGACCGTCCCACGGCCGATCCGCAACAACCGGCGCTGTGGGGCTCCGAGCGCGGTTCCCAGATCTGGCAGGGTTTCGCCGCCAGCGCCGAACGCGGCACGACCGATGCCACGGCAGATGCGCTACCCCACGACAGGGCGCCAGCTACTAGGCAGGTCCACGAGCGCCGCATGCCAGACCGTCAAGCGCCCGTAGAGGGCGCGCCCGTGAATGACGGGCGTGAACTGAACGACGGCGACCTGCTCATCGTCGAACTCGCGCAGCGGCTACGCTCCATACTCGAGCCGCTCGGGTTCCGCATCGTGCCGCTTGGCGGTGGGCAAGTGACGTTGGTCGCCGACCTCGGCCGCCGGAACTATCAGGTTCACGTGCAGCTCCTCCCGACCGGGGAACGCCTCGACTGGGCGTCGTTGCTCGCCAAGCGCCGTAGCTCTACGGCGCGTTACTTGGCGGTCATCGGTGATCACCGCGACTTGCTGCGCCTCACCAGTCCGGCAGAACTGGCCCGCGCCACCCTGTGGAGTTGGGAGGGGCTCGAGCGCCTGCGCGTTCTGCACGGCACGGTGCCTGTCAGCCCGATCGACCTAGAGTCCCACTTCGAGCGCGATGGCCTGTTCGAGTCCGGCCTGCAGCGCTTCGAGCAGGGCGTGGCGGCACGCGTAGCGGCGCGCGGCGCCACCTCCGAGGTGCTTACGCGCCTCGCCAACTTGCGTGCGCCGACGGTGTTCCTGCTAGAGGAGTTGGCGACGGACGCAGGTATGAGCCGCGAGTCTGTCCTGCGCATCCTCGAGCGCCTAGCTGAGGCGCCTTTCCACCTCGTCGCCCGTGTCGACCAGGGCGAGTTTCTCCTGCGCATGCGCGTGGCGGACGCATTGACGAACATCGGGGCGTACGCCGCGTCGTTACGCGAGCGGTTGCCTGACCGTAAACACGAGCGCCTGACCGGCCTAGACGATGACTTCGGCGCAGCTGCAGACGACGCCGCAGAGGGCGTAGAAGCTGAAGCTGACGAGGCTGGCCTCGGCGGCGCACTCGAGGCCTGATAAGAGGAATGGCAGGGTGAGCGCCGGGGGTATCCAGCGCTCACCCTGCAAGTCATCAGTTCAGAGGTCTTGGAGTGCCCTGACGGGCAGCGGGCCGGCCGCGCGCGCGCTGGCTGCCGCGGCCATCGCCTTCACGGTCCAGGTAGCGGCTTCGGCCGTCGTCACGTAGGGCACGCCGTTCTCTAGCGCGCGGCGCGCCTCTGGCGTCTGGTCTACGTCGATGAGGAGGTCGTAGTCCGCGTCCGCGCCAGCTGCGAGGGGACCGCGAGCCACGGCGAAGCCCAAGTCGGTTAGCACCGCTGCCTGCTCGTCTAGGCCCGCGCCGATGAGGCGGGCGGTGCCGGAATCAGGGAGTAGAGCTCCAGCGCCAAGCGCAGCGCGGTAATAGGCAAGGTACGGATCTGGGTCGATACCCATGCTCTCGCCGGTCGAGCGCATCTCCGGGCCGAGGAACGGGGCAACGCCAGCGAACTTCAAGAACGGCAGCACGACTTCCTTGACGCTGTAGAAACGTGGGTGCGGCGTGCTGACGAAACCGAGTCCCTGCAAGGTCTTGCCTGCGCTGATCAGCGCCGCCAGCTTTGCAAGTGGCACGCCGATCGCTTTGGAGAGGTAAGGGATGGTGCGGCTGGCGCGGGGGTTCGCCTCGACCACCATCACGTCATCGCCACGCACGACGTACTGCACGTTGATGAGCCCGATCACGCCGATGCCTTGCGCGAGTTGGACCGTGTACTCTTCGATCTTGGCGAGCGCCGCGGCCGAGAGGCTGACGGGCGGGGTGATGCAGGCACTGTCGCCCGAGTGAATGCCTGCCAACTCGACGTGCTCCATCACGCCAGCCACGACCGTCAGTTGCCCGTCGCTGAGGGCGTCTACGTCTACTTCTGTGGCGCCGGAGATGAACTCGTCGAGCAAGATGGAGGGGTTGTCTGGCAGCTCGGCGTACACCTCGCTGAGGTAGGAGACTAGCTCAGCCTCACTGTGCACGACGCGCATGGCGCGCCCGCCAAGCACGTAGCTTGGCCGCACCATGAGCGGGTAGCCGATGGTGGCTGCGAGGCCAACTGCCTCCTCCGGGTGCTGCGCAACCGCGCCGAGCGGCTGCGGAACGCCGAGGCGCTGGCAGAGCGAGTGGAACGCGTTGCGGTCCTCCGCGGCGTGAATGGCCGCGGCGGGCGTGCCCCACACGGGGACCCCAGCCGCGGTGAGCGGCCCTGCGAGCTTGAGCGGCGTCTGGCCGCCAAGCTGGACGATGACGCCGTCTGGCTGCTCGTGATCGACGATGTTGGCTACGTCCTCGAACGTGAGGGGTTCGAAGTAGAGCCGGTCGGCGGTGTCGTAATCGGTAGACACGGTCTCGGGGTTCGAGTTGACCATGATGGTCTCGAAACCAGCATCTTTGAGGGCCCAGACGGCGTGCACGGTCGCGTAGTCGAACTCGACGCCCTGCCCGATGCGGTTGGGGCCAGACCCTAGGATGATGACCTTCTTGTTGGTGGACGGCAGCGCCTCGTCCTCCCACTCATAGGTCGAGTAGAGGTAAGGCGTGTACGCCTCGAACTCCGCCGCGCAGGTATCAACCGTCTTGTAGACGGGCCTGCCGTCGTGCTGGAGGCGCGCCGCGCGCACTGCGGCGGGGTCACTGCCCGTCAACGCGGCTACTTCGCGGTCGGAGAAGCCGATGCGCTTCACTTCACGCCAGCGCTCCCACGTCCAATCGTCGATGACGGGGCCGTCCTGCACTTCGCTCTCGACCTGCGTGATCTCTCTCAACTGGGCAAGGAACCACGGGTCGATGCCAGTCGTCTCGTGCAACGAACGCACTGACCTGCCGCGGCGCAGCAGTTCGATGACCGCAGCGAGGCGCTTGGGGTTGCCATGAAGGCGGGCGTCCAACTCCTCGATGTCAAGGTCGGCCGTTTCGCTGCGCACGTCAAGCTCGAGCGAGCGCATGGCCTTGAGCAGTGACTCCTTGAAGGTACGGCCGATGGCCATGACCTCACCGACGGAGCGCATCTGGGTGCCGAGCGTGGTCGAGGTCGTCGGGAACTTCTCGAACGCGAAGCGCGGGATCTTGGTGACAACGTAATCGATCGTTGGCTCGAACGCCGCCTTCGTCTCTTTCGTGATGTCGTTCGGGAGCTCGTCGAGGTGGTAACCGACGGCCAGCAGGGCGGCGATCTTGGCGATGGGGTAACCGGTCGCCTTGCTCGCCAGGGCCGATGAGCGCGAGACCCGGGGGTTCATCTCGATCACGATCACGTCGCCATCGACGGGGTTGACGGCGAACTGGATGTTGGAGCCGCCCGTGTCTACGCCGATCTCGCGGATGATGGCGATGGAGTAGTCGCGCAGGCGCTGGTACTCCTTGTCAGACAGGGTCTGCGCTGGCGCGACCGTCACGCTATCGCCAGTGTGCACGCCCATTGGGTCGAAGTTCTCGATGGAGCAGATGATGACGACCGTATCGTTCTGGTCGCGCATGACCTCGAGCTCGTACTCTTTCCAGCCAAGCACGGACTGCTCCACGAGGACGCTGTGGACCGGCGAGTCGTGCAGGCCCTGCTGGACGATGGAACGGAACTGCGCCTCGTCGTAAGCGATGCCGCCGCCCGTGCCGCCTAGGGTGAAGCTCGGCCTGATGATGGCCGGGTAGCCGATGGCGCCGACGAACGCCATGGCCTCCGCCAGGCTCGTGACCATCTTGCCAACCGGGGTCTTGATCCCGATCTTGGCCATGGCCTCCTGGAAGAGCTTGCGGTCCTCGCCCTTCTGGATGGCGGCGTAGTTGGCGCCGATCAACTCGACCCCGTACTCGGTCAGCACCCCAGCCTCGTGCAGTTTCGACGCGAGGTTGAGGGCCGTCTGGCCGCCAAGCGTCGGCAGCAGGGCGTCTGGGCGTTCCGCCGCTATGACCTTGGTGACGAACTCGGGCGTAAGCGGCTCGATGTAGGTGCGGTCGGCCACTTCCGGGTCGGTCATGATCGTGGCCGGGTTCGAGTTGACAAGCACGACCTCGAAGCCAGCCGCTCGTAGCGCCTTGCAAGCTTGAGTGCCCGAGTAGTCGAACTCGGCGGCCTGGCCGATGACGATCGGGCCGGAGCCGAGGATGAGGATCTTATGGATATCTTCGCGTCTAGGCATGTATGAGGGGCCTCGCAACCACCAAAGCGCGAGTGTAGCACCCCGCCCAGCGGCACGGTACGGCGTGGCTGCCCAACGCCTAGAGTCTCTAGGTCATTGCCCGGATAGGCCGTGCATGAACATGCGCGGAGGCGCAACCTAACTGCATGCCGCGAGATGGAGAGGCTGGCGCCAAACCAGCCGTAGCAGAGCCACTTGAGCCGCAACTGGGGCGCGCAGGTAGGCGCGCGGCTGGAAGGCCAGGCCGCGCCGGGCGCTGGAAGCGGGTGCCAGAACCCGCCGCCGAACCAGCCGCCAGCGCCCCTGAGATCCTGGCGGCAGCTGGCTTCATCGCGCTCCTGCGAACACTTGACAAGTCGGAGGCGGCCCGGACTGAACTGTGCGCTGGGCGGGTCAGGCAGTTCCCGCGCCTGCGCTCCGTCCAGGCCGAGGCCCTACTCGGTCTGAGCAGGCGCCTCGAGGCCGCTGTAGAGGCGTGGGCAGCGCAAGAGCAGGACGCTACAGGGGCCGTTCACCGTCCCGAGGTAGTGGTAAGGCCCCTAGTCCGCGTTGGACCAGACGATCTGGTTAGGCCCGAGTTGGCGCTGCTAGTCGTGCGCGGCCACGAGGGTTCTGGCGCGGGCGACCGGCCAACCCCCCCGACATACGTGGCCGGCGCTTTAGGGACGGCAAGCGTTGGCCCAGCACAGGTCGCTTTAGTGGTGGAGTTGGCACCTCCGTCCGGTGGGCGGGCGAACGAAGCCGACCGCATGAGCGCGCGACTCATGGCGTACGCGCGCGTGGGGATCAGGGAAGTGTGGCTCCTAGACCTCGAGCGCGGCTGGACTGAGGCCTACCGCACCCCGTGGGCTGGCGCGTTCACCTCCCGCACGCTGTGGTACCCGGGAGAGGAGGTGCCACTGGCCGCGTTGGGCGGCGCCGGGGTCTTGGCGCTCGAGTTCGGCTAGGTTGGGGTGTGCTGGAGCCTAGTTCAGGGCTCCGGGTTGCGCTCGAACTCCATCACGAAGCCTTCGCCAAGCACCGTCACCTTGTCGCCCGCCACCAAGCGGTGCTTGCGACGCGTTTCAACCTGGCCGTTCACCCGCACCTCGCCCTGCTGGATGAGGAACTTCGCTTGACCGCCGGTCGAGGCGATGCCGAAGAACTTGAGCGCATCGTCTAGGCGCAGGGAGGGTGGGGCCTCCGTGGGCTCTTGCGGGGACGAGGCGTCGCTCGCACCGTCGCCAGCCGCGGCGTCGAGGTTGGCGCCCTTAACGTCGTGCAGCTCCGCCATCAGCGCACCTCGACGGTCTCGGCCGCCGGGTAGCTGCCGAGGAACTTCACGAAAGCGGCGCGGCGCATGAGGTCGGTCATCGCAGCCGCCACGTTCGGATCTTCGATGTGCCCATCGATGTCTAGGTAGAAGAGGTAACTCCACGGCTTATCGCGCCGCGGGCGCGACTCCAACTTCGTCATGTTGATGTCGTGGCGCGGGAAGACCTCGAGGCACGTAACGAGGTCGCCTGGGCGGTGGCGCGTTGCGAGCACGAGGCTGCTCTTGAAGACCGTCCCGGCGGGGTGGGCCGCCTTCGTGCCGACCGCACTCTTGCCATCGAAGTGGGCTAGGACGAAGAAGCGCGTGAAGTTGAACGGCAGGTCCTCGATCTTCTCGGCGATCACGTCGAGGCCGTATTCCTCGGCGGCCCGCAGGCTGGCGATGGCGGCCTTGCCTTCGCCGCCGTTCTCCGCGAGGAGCTTAGCCGCGCCCGCGGTGTCGAAGTCCGTGACGGCCTCGAAACCGTGGC
Source organism: Truepera radiovictrix (assembly GCA_044463725.1). GTDB lineage: Bacteria > Deinococcota > Deinococci > Deinococcales > Trueperaceae > JAAYYF01. Next base: position 2,168 of record JBIQMD010000029.1, on the reverse strand, counting down.
TACGCAGGTAACCAGCGCATTGCGCCAAAGCCTGTGGGTGACTGTAGACGCGCTTGACGTCAGCTAGCTGCACGCCCGGGCGCACGAGCAGGTTGTGATGCACGCGCACGATGCGCTCGCCGACCACGTTCAGATCGGAATCCGTGAGGAGGTCGTAAGTCTGGTTGATGGAGCCAGCGATGCTGTTCTCGACTGGCAAGCACGCGAAGTCTACGGTGCCGTCAGCTGCTGCGGAGAACGCCTCCTGAAAGCTAGGAAAGCCGACCGCTTGCCCTCCAGGAGCGAAGCCAAGCGCGGCTTCCTCACTGAAAGCGCCTGGAACACCTTGGTATGCGACGCGGACGGGCCGGGAATCGGTCATGGCGAGGAGTGTAACTCTAAGCGCTCGCTTCTACCTCTCGGCGCAATGCGGTGAGGCGGCCAGAGACTTCCTCCAGCTCGCCTTGCAGCTCATGCAGGCGCCCCAGCTCCGTGCCAACGAAGCGCGTGTAAGGGCTGATGGCGCCGGTGAGCTTCTCCTGCGAACGGTCTAGCTCTAGCGCGAACTGCTTGCCAACGCCCTCGTCGATGGCCGTCTGCAACGCGGTCATCTGCTGCCGCAGCTCCCGCTTCGCGCGTGCGCGTTGGCGCGGGAAGACGAGGAGCCCTAGGCCCATGGCGGTGAGGCCGATGGCGAGGCCAGTGATGTCTAGTGCGGCGCCCGTCATGATGGCGAGCATGGCGGCGCTAAGCCCAAGGCCACCTACTTCAAGCAGGCCGGTCTGGATGACTGCGCCCTGCAGTCGGTCAGCGAACTGCCGCGCCTCGGCCGGGGCGTCGTACTCGCCTAGTGCGGTCTCGGCACGTTCGCGCAAGCCGCGCAGCAGCGCCTGGCGGTCGTACTGGAAGCGCCCACCCACCTCGCCGATGACACGCTCCTGCTCGGCAGCGCGCTTCTCGTTCAGGTAGCTCATGACGTCTTCCCACAAGTGGATGTTGCGGCTGATGAACCAGTCGACGAGCTCGCCTAGGCCGGCGTCGATCTCGGCCTCCGCGCTCTTCACGACCTTGGCCTCGAACTCTTCCTTCACCTTCTGGCTGTTCATGAGCTTGGCTATGCGGCGCCAACGGATGGTGTCGTCGAAGAACTCCTCGCCGCGCTGTTCGACCTCGGTCAGGACGGCCTTGAGGGAGTCGACGTACTTCTTGAGGTCGCGCTTCATGTCGCTCTCGAAGTGGGAGCGTTGGCGCTCGATCTCCGCGAGGGTGGAGCTGTCGTCGTTGAGGAGCTCGAGGCGATTGTGCAGGACCTCGAGGTGACGATCAGCCGTGTGCTTCGCCACCCCAAGCGGCGTGAGGAGCTTCAGCTTCAGCCTGTCTGGCCCTAGGCGCTGGCGGATGGCCGCCTCGAGTTCGGGCAGGCCGGTGCCAGCTAATTCCGCTACGTCGCCTGCTTGGCGCGCCTGGAACGCCTTGCGCGCGCTAACGCCGAAGACTTCAGGGGTAGAGCCAAGTGTTTCGCGCGCATGTTGCGCCACGAACTCGAGCACCGTCTCCCGCTCGGCCGCGCTCGCCAGGATGTCTATCTTGTTGACGACCATCAGGACCTTCTTGCCCCAGGATGCGATCAGCTCGAGGAACTCACGCTCGCTCTGCGTGAAGGGCCGGTCGGCGCTCGTGACGAACAGCACGAGGTCCGCGCGCGGCACGAAGCGTTCAGTGAGTTGCTGGTGGCGCGCAACTATCGCGTTGGTGCCGGGGGTGTCGACGAACGCCACCGTGTCTAGCAGTTCACTAGGGTAGGTGCGGCGCACGACGTCGTTCCCGGTGTCCTGCTCGCCCACTTCCGCGCCGTGAGTGATCACGGTCACGCGGTCGGTCGTAGGGGTAACCCCCTCAGGCATGACGCGCTCGCCAAGCAAGGCGTTGATGAGGCTCGACTTGCCTGCGTTGAACTCGCCCGCCACCACCAACAAGAAGATGCCATCGAGGTCGTTGACCGCGGTGCGGACGTTGGCCACTGCCTCCGGCTCGGCCTCGAGTTTCGCGAGGAGCACGAGGAGGTCAGTCACCGCCGCCCGTTCGCGGGTGACGAGATCCTTCAAGGGCGTCGACAGGTCGAGCATCGAGTGGAAGATACCACGCGGTCAACGCACTTCCGGAGCCCAGAGCGTTTGATACAGTCCCCC
>JBIQMD010000028.1:0-10433 GCA_044463725.1 Truepera radiovictrix | reverse complement strand
AACGAGCTTGCCTCGGAGGTCTCGACGGCGCTATTCGGCGCCAAGGCGGGTTGAAGCACTATGTCCAGTGATTACGGCTACATCAACGCGCGCGTGCGCGGGATGAAGGCGAAGCTCCTGGGCTCCTCCTTCTACCAGGCGGCGCTTGACGCAACCGATTTCCGCGCTTTCACCGCCAGCCTTGCGCAGACGCCTTACATGCGTGAGCTGGAAGAAGCGCAGGCCCGCGGCTCAGGCCTCGGTGCCGTCGACCAGGCGGTTGCGCGCAACGTGTACCACACGGCGAACGGCCTCTTGACGTTCGCAGACGGTCGCCCGCGCGAACTCATCGGGTTGCTACTCATGCGCTTCGACCTTGCGAACGTCAAGGCCGTAGCTCGCGGCAAGCACGCGGGAAAGAGCCTGGAAGAGATCCAAGGTTCGCTCTTCCCGGCCGGCGAACTCAAGCCGACCCTGCTAGACCAGGCCGCCGTCGCTGGCGACATGACCGCGGCAGCCCAAGTGCTCGCCATCGCCCACACGGAAGTGACGACGGCGTTCCTGAAAGCCGCGCGCCGTTACCAGAACGACCTCGATCTTTATGCGCTCGAAGTCAGCCTCGACCAGGCGTACTACGCGGCAGTACTCTCCCGCGCAGACGCTGCCCACGCTCCGGCCGGGCTCAAGCGCTACCTGCAACGCGAGATCGACGGCACCAACTTGCGCACTGCCCTCAAAGTGCGCGGGGTCGGTGCGCAGGCGGCCGCCGAGCTGTTCGTGCCTGGCGGCCGCGAGATCAAGCGCTCCGTCTTCGACGCCATCGTCAACGACACTGACGGCAGCGCCCTCGCGGCGTTGTCTGGCGGTACCTTCGCGGCGGCCGCTGCCGCCGCAGCTGGCGGCAGCCTCAGCGACGCAGACGCACAGGTCCGCAAGGTCCTCGACGCTGACGCCCACAGGCTCTCCCTCGACCCCCTCGACATCGGCGTGGTAGTCGACTTCTTGAGGCGCAAGGAAGCCGAAGCGGCGCACCTGCGCCTACTCGCTCGCGGCAAGTTCTACGGCGTGCCGCGCGAGGCGCTAGAGAAGGAGCTCGCACATGCCTAGGTTGGTTGTGCTTACCGACGCTGAGACGGCCATCGGCTACCGCCTCGCCGGGGTAGAGGTACGCACCAGCGTGCCGAGCGAAGCCGTCCACGCCCTAGACGACCTCATCCACGAGGACGCCTACGGTCTCGTGGTGGTCGACGAGGGCCTCATCCACGACCCAGTCAAGGCAAGCGAACGCGCCATGCGCGGCCGTGACCTGCCAGTGCTGCTGAGCGTGCCCAGCCTGGGTGCCGCCTTCGGCGCTAGCGACGACGCCGTAACTTACATGAAGGACTTGGTGCGGAGCGCAATCGGCTTCGACATCAAGCTGGAATAGCAGGAGAGATAATGGCCATCGAAGGCAAGATCCAACGCATCTCGGGCCCAGCCGTCATCGCCGAAGGCATGATGGGCGCACGCATGTACGACATCGTGCGCGTGGGCCAGGAGAACCTGATCGGCGAGATCATCCGCCTAGACGGTGAGACGGCGTTCGTACAGGTGTACGAAGATACCGCCGGCCTGACCGTAGGCGAGCATGTCGTCTCGACCGGCCTCCCCCTCGCAGTCGAGATGGGACCGGGGATGCTCAACGGCATCTTCGACGGCATTCAACGCCCCCTCGACAAGATCTACGAGGCGTCCGGTACCTACATCGACCGCGGCATCACCGTCAACTCGCTTTCGCGCGAGGCGAAGTGGAACTTCACGCCTACCGTCAAGCCGGGCGACAAGGTCGAGCCTGGTCACGTCATCGGTACCGTGCCTGAGTTCCAGTTCGTGCACAAGATCCTCGTGCCACCGACCGCCTCCGGCGTCGTGAAGAGCGTCGCACCGGCCGGCGAATACACCATCGAGAAGGCCGTGGTCACGCTCGAGGACGGCACCGAACTCAAGCTGTATCACCCGTGGCCGGTGCGCCAGCCGCGCCCCGTCGCCAAGAAGCTCGACCCGGTCACGCCGTTCCTTACCGGCATGCGCATTCTCGACGTACTGTTCCCGCTCGCGATGGGCGGCACGGCCGCCATCCCTGGGCCGTTCGGGTCGGGCAAGACGGTCACGCAGCAGTCGATCGCGAAGTTCGGTAACGCCGACATCGTGGTTTACGTCGGTTGCGGCGAGCGCGGTAACGAGATGACCGACGTGCTCGTCGAGTTCCCAGAGCTCGTCGACCCGAAGAGCGGCGACCCGCTCATGCAGCGCACGGTGCTCATCGCCAACACGTCCAACATGCCGGTGGCCGCCCGCGAGGCGTCCATCTACACGGGCATCACGCTGGCCGAGTACTTCCGCGACCAGGGCTACTCCGTCTCGATCATGGCCGACTCCACGAGCCGCTGGGCAGAGGCCCTGCGCGAGATCTCCTCGCGCCTCGAGGAGATGCCGGCGGAGGAAGGCTACCCGCCCTACCTCTCCTCGCGCCTCGCGGCGTTCTACGAGCGCGGTGGGCGCGTCACGACCCTGGCCGGCGACGAAGCCGCCGTGTCGATCATCGGCGCCGTCAGCCCCGCGGGCGGCGACTTCTCCGAGCCCGTCACGCAGGCCACGCTCCGCATCACGGGCTGCTTCTGGGCGCTCGACGCCTCTCTCGCCCGCCGCCGCCACTTCCCGGCCATCAACTGGAACCGCTCGTACTCGCTCTTCACGCCCATCATCGAAGACTGGTACCGCGCCAACGTCGCCCAGGACTACCCCGAGCTCCGCGACCGGGCCGTCACCCTCCTCCAGCAGGAGAGCGACCTCCAGGAAGTCGTGCAGCTCGTCGGCCCCGACGCCCTCCAGGACCAGGAGCGCCTCGTCATCGAGGCCGGTCGCATCCTGCGCCAGGACTTCCTCCAACAGAACGGCTACGACCCCGTCGACGCCTCCTGCTCCATGAAGAAGGCGTACGGCATGCTCACGATGATGCTGCGCTTCTACGAGCAGGCCAAGGCCGCCCTCGACGCCGGCGGCACGGTCGATGAGATCCTCAAGAACCCGGTGATCGAGAAGATCCAGCGCGCGCGCTACGTCGCGGAGGACGAGTTCTCCGCGTACCAGGGCGCCGTGATGGCCGAGCTCGACAAGGGCTTCGCGGTCGCCGCGTAAGGCTAGGAGAGAGATGAGCAGCAACCTACTCAAGAAGGTCTACAGCGAGGTCAGCTACGTTTCAGGACCGCTGCTGTTCCTCCAGAACGCACCTGAGCTGTCGTACAACGCCATCGTTCAGATCAAGGACGGCAACGGGCGCTTGCGCGGCGGACAGGTCATCGAGGTGTCCAAGGAGTTCACGGTCCTGCAGGTCTTCGAGGAGACCTCTGGCATCGACCTCTCAAGCACCACCGTCAGCCTCGTCGAGAACGTCGCGCGGCTTGGCGTAGCGCGCGAGATGATCGGCAGGCGCTTCAACGGTGCAGGCAACCCGATCGACGGGCTGCCGGCCGTGGTGGCAGACAAGCGCCTCCCGATCGGCGGGGCACCTATCAACCCAGTCGCGCGCCGCAAGCCGGAAGAGTTCATCCAGACCGGCGTGTCAACCATCGACAGCCTCATCAGCCTCGTTCGTGGCCAGAAGCTCCCGATCTTCTCCGGCTCGGGACTGCCGGCCAACGAACTCGCAGCGCAGATCGCGCGGCAGGCGACCGTCATCGGGGAAGACACCGAGTTCGCTGTCGTCTTCGCCGCGATGGGCGTAACCCAGCGCGAACTGACGTTCTTCACGCAGGAGTTCGAACGCACCGGCGCCCTTGCGCGGTCGGTACTGTTCCTCAACAAGGCCGACGACCCAGCCGTAGAGCGCCTCCTCACCCCGAAGATGGCGTTGACCGCTGCCGAGTACTTGGCCTTCGAGCATGGTTACCACGTGCTCGTCATCCTCACGGACATGACCAACTACTGCGAGGCCCTTCGCGAGATCGGCGGCGCCCGCGAAGAGATCCCCGGTCGACGTGGCTACCCCGGCTACATGTACACGGACCTTGCGTCCATCTACGAGCGCGCTGGCGTCGTCGAGGGCCTCAAGGGCTCCATCACGCAGCTCCCGATCCTCACGATGCCTGACGACGACGTGACCCACCCGATCCCTGACCTCACCGGTTACATCACGGAGGGTCAGATCTACTTGGCTCGCGCCCTGCACAACAAGGGTGTGTACCCGCCGATCAACCCGGGCCCGTCGCTCAGCCGCCTCATGAACAACGGTATCGGCGAAGGCAAGACGCGCAAGGACCACAAGAACGTCGCCGACCAGCTGCAGGCCGCTTACGCCAACGGCCTCGACTTGCGCCGCCTCGTGGCCATCACGGGTGAGGACGCGCTGTCCGAGAACGACAAGCTCTACCTGAAGTTCGCAGACGAGTTCGAGAAGCGCTTCATCAACCAGGGCAGCGAGAACCGCACGATAGAGGAGTCCCTCTCCATCGCGTGGGCCATCCTCTCGCAGCTCCCGAAGAGCGAGCTGACGCGTCTGTCCAACGACCAGATCGACAAGTACTACGGCGCCAAGATGGACGAGCTGTGGGGCGCCGCCCGCAGAGACCAGATCTGACGTGAGGGAGGTAGGCCATGGCTGAGAACATCGCTCCGACTAGATCCAACCTCCTGCAGAGGCGTGACCAGGTCAAGCTTGCCATCCGTGGCGCCGACCTGCTCAAGCGCAAGCGGGATGCCCTCGTCGGTGAGTTCTTCGCGCTCGTCAAGTCCTCACTGGAGGCGCGCCGCGACCTGTCGCGCGTTAGCCGCGAGGCGTACTTCGCGCTGTTCCTCGCCAACGCCTGGGACGGTCCTGAGGCCGTCGGCAGCTTGGCTCTAGCTCAGCAAGGCGAACTCGAGATCTCGTTGAAGATGGAGAACATCTTCGGCGTCAAGGTCCCGCAGGTCCAGCCACCCACCTTCGACGAGTCATTGCCGTTCTCTCCAGTGACGGCCGGAGCCTCCACCCTCGAGGCCGCCAAGCAGTTCCGCAAGCTCGTCGAGGCCATCGTCAGGGTGGCCGCGACCGAGACGCGGCTGCGCAAGATCGGCGAGGAGATCAAGAAGACGAACAGGCGCGTCAACGCGCTTGAACAGCTCGTCATTCCCGGCATCAACTACGAGATCAGGCACATCCGCAGCGTGCTCGATCAGCGCGCGCTCGAAGAGGTAACTGTCCTCAAGCGCATCAAGGCCAAGCTTCAGGCGCGTGATGAAGCGCGCGACGAAGCGCACGCAGAGGCCGCGAGGGCTTAACCCGCCCAACCCGGTGCATTAGCGCCAATCGACGTTGCGCCGAGCGCCCCCTAGGGGGCGCTCGGCGCGTTTGGATACCTTGGTTTCCAGGCCCTCAAGAGTTGCCTTTTGTGTGTACCGCGCACGCAACGGTTTTTGACATGGACCCGCGCCAGCGTATACAGTCGCTCAGACCCCTTTCACTCCCTCGAAGGGGAGTCAAAACCCGATTCGCTAGACCTCAGGAAGGTGGAGTAATGTCACGTACCGTCCGCATCCTCGTCGCGCTAAGCCTATTAGTAGGTGCTAGCACTGTCTTCGCACAGGGCCGCCTGCAAGCCATCAAGGACCGAGGAGAGCTCCGCTGCGGCGTCAACGCCAACCTCCCCGGCTTCGGTTACGTAGATTCCGCTGGTGCTTACCAGGGCTTCGACGTCGATTTCTGCCGCGCCATCGCTGCCGCCGTCTTCGGCGACGCCTCCAAGGTCGTCTACCGCCCGCTAACCGCTGGCGAGCGTCCAACTGCCTTGCAGTCCGGTGAGATCGACGTGCTGATCAGGAACACCACGCGCACCAGCATCCGTGAGACCGACTGGGGCGCCAACTTCGCTCCCACCACCTACTACGACGGCCAGGGCTTCATGGTGCGCAAGGACTCCGGCATCAACAGCCTGCGCGACTTCGAGGGACGCTCCGTGTGCGTGCAGTCAGGCACGACGACCGAGACGAACCTCGGCACCACGCTCGCGGGCCTCGGCGTGCAGTTCACCCCGGTCATCTTCGAGACGGCACCAGTGCTCATCGCCGCCTACGACGACGGCCAGTGCGACGGCTGGACGACCGACACCTCCGGCCTCGTTTCCTACCAGCAGCAGCTCCGCCAGCCGGATGATCACAAGATTCTGCCGGTCGTGATCTCCAAGGAGCCCCTCGGGCCAGCCGTCCTCCACGGCGACGACAACTGGTACGACGTCGTCAGCTGGACCATCTACGCGCTCTTCAACGCAGAAGAGTTCGGCGTCACGCAGGCCAACATCGACGAGCAGCTGATCAGCGCCAAGGATCCGCAGATCCTACGTCTCCTCGGCGCCCCGGGTGCGGAGTCTTACGTGCAGGCCTTCGGCCTCAGCTCCAACGCCTTCTACAACGCCATCAAGGCCGTCGGCAACTACGGTGAGATCTTCGAACGCAACCTCGGTGCCAGCTCCGTCTTCGGGCTCGAGCGCGGTCTCAACGCCCAGTACTACGAGGGCGGCCTCATCTACGGGTATCCCTTCAACTGACCTTCGGCTAGCAGCTGAGGCGCCTGCTCGCGCGCTGTTCATTCCGCGCCGAGCAGGCGCCTCAGCACTCACTAGGTGGCTAGGCAGACGAACCCATATGACAGAACCCGCAGAATCTCTTCGATGGTAGAAGCCAAAGCTCCGGCCCGCGGCGGCGCCAGGGTAGTGCCGTTCTGGCGCAACGTCAAGGTTATCGGCATCATCGCGCAGCTCGGCTTCCTGGTGCTCATGGTGGCAGGCGTCGGGGTGCTCGTCAACAACGTCGTAACCGCCCTCGCGGCAGCTAACCTACCCGCCGACTTCTCTTTCCTCACCAAGCCAGCCGGTATCCCTATCGCTGAACGGGCCATTCCGTACGAAGTGACGGACACTTACGGGCGCGCCCTCGTCATTGGCATCCTGAACACCCTCAAGGTGGCGCTCGTCGGGGTGGTGCTTGCCACCATCCTCGGCGTCCTATTCGGGGTCATGCGCCTATCCGGCAACTGGCTCATCCGCAACATAGCTAGCGTCTACGTCGAGGTGCTCCGTAACATCCCCCTCGCCGTGCAGATCGTCTTCTGGTACTCAGCAATCTTGCTGCCTTTCCCGCCGCGCATCAGCGACCCGATCGCGTTGCCTGGCGGCCTGCTCATGTCCAACGTCGGCCTCGCGTTCCCAGCGCTCTACCCGACATACCGCTTCGGCGCCTGGCTGCCATATCTCATCGGCGGCGTCGTCCTAGCAGTCGCCGCCTACCTGTGGCGTGTGCGGCAGTTGCGGCGCAACGACAGCGTCGGGCGTGTGTGGCCGTTCCCCGTCGTGACGTTCCTCCTAGTGGCTGGCATCGGGCTCGGACTCACTTACGTCAACGACAAGGTGCCAGACAACCTCACCTTCACGTACGAGGCCGATAGAGGGCGCGGGACCACCGCCTTCGTAGTAGACGGCAAAGCCCGGTCTGCTGCGTTCGTGCCCGTCGACGTCAGCATCCCGGCCGCCACGCTGACCACGACCAGCCAGAACCTCGTCGAGTCGCGGCAGGTCGTTAGCGGTACGTTCCGCTTCCCGCTGATCGGCAAGCACGAGGCCAGTGACTTCACGGTGGCGTTCGCCGACCCGGCCGCGGCCGCTGCGAACGGCTTGAAGCTCGAGATCACGGACTTCCCGTCGGTCGGCTTCGTTTACGCTGACCGCAACGGCGACGACCGCTTCGACCCAGGTGAGGACATCGACCCGCAGACGGGCCGCGGTTATGGCGGGGTAGACGTCGTCATGACGCTCACCAACTTCAACCGCACCTTGGTTTCCGATCGTGACGGCCAGATACGCACCCCGCTCTTCAAGTCTGCCGCCACCGTGCAGGCAGACACCAGCGGTCAGAGCGCGCTGCCGCGGCCGGGCACGCGTTTCTCGGCGTTCGGTAACGATGCGGCGGCGGGCGCTGCCGAGGGCGTGGTGGCGGACACCAAGATCCTGCCCGTTGGAGCGCTCGTCCTCAGCCGCGCGTACGTGCCCGTTAGCAACTACGAGGGCGGCATGCGCCTAACGGTCAACTACTTGGCGTTGCTACTCGCCCTCGTCGTCTACACGTCGTCGTTCATCGCCGAGATCGTGCGCGGCGGCATCCTGGCCGTGCCGAGAGGGCAAACCGAGGCCGCGCGCGCCATTGGCCTGTCCGGTTATCAAACGTTCACGCTCATCGTCTTCCCGCAGGCTATGCGCATCGTGTTGCCGCCCATGATCAGCCAGTACCTGAACCTCACGAAGAACTCGTCGCTCGCCTCGCTCGCCGGTTACGCGGAGCTCTTCGTGATCGCCAGCGTCATCAGCAACCAGACAGGCGCCGCCATACCGATCGCGCTCCTCCTGATCGGCGCCTACCTCGTAATCAGCCTCGCCTTCTCCGTTGTCCTCAACCAGGTCAACGCGCGCTTGGCGCTCGTGGAGCGTTGATATGTCACTCGTGATCCCACCACGCCCGGCCCCAGTCAAGACGCAAAGCGCCGGCTACTGGATGCGCCGCAACCTCTTCAGCGGACCTTTCAACACGATCCTCACGCTGCTCTCAGCCGCATTGGTCGCGTGGGCCGGCTACAACCTCATCAACTTCGTCTTCATCGAGGCGTCGTGGGGTCAAGTGTGGCGCAACATGAAACTCTTCGGCGCTTACCGCTACCCGACCGAGTTCCTCTGGCGCCCGCTCCTCGCGATCGGCACCATGCTTGGGCTCATGGGCGTCATGGCTGGCGCGGGGGGGCGCAAGTCGATAGTCGGCAGCGCGTTCGTGGCGCTGCAGGCGTTCGTAGCTGTTGTGGCCCTGATCGCCATCGTGTTCTGGCCATCCGTCCGCTACCTGTGGCCCATGGTGTTCATAGTAGGCGCCATCGGTTACGTGCTCGGGTCGCGCTGGCCGAAGAGCACCGTGAAGCAGCTGCCGTGGGCGTGGGGCGCATGGCTGGTCTTCGGCTACCTAGTGCTGTCTGGCTTCACTGCGGCCGGACCCATGACGAGAGTGCCGGTGCGTGACTGGGGCGGGTTCCTCCTCACCCTGATTCTCTTCACCGGCATCGTGCCTAGCTTCCCGCTCGGCATCGCGTTGGCGCTCGGCCGCAACAGCAAGTTGCCCGCCATCAAGTACATCTGCATCGGCTTCATCGAGATCGTGCGTGGCGCGCCGCTCATCATGTGGCTCTTCATCGCTTCGCTCTTGCTGCCGCTCATCTTGAACGTTGACGCCAACTCGCTCCCCGCCATCATGCGCGCGTACGTCGCCATCACGCTCTTCTCCGCCGCTTACATGGCCGAGAACGTGCGCGGGGGTCTGCAGGCCGTGCCGCGTGGGCAGGGCGAGGCGGCGCGCGCGCTTGGCTTGTCTGCGTGGCAGACGACTCTCCTCATCGTCCTCCCCCAAGCCCTCAGGGCCGTCATCCCCGCCATCGTCGGTCAGGCCATTGGCCTCTTCAAGGACACGTCGCTCGTCTTCATCGTCGGGTTGGTCGACTTCTTCAAGGTCGGCGACATCGTGTCTGGGCAGCCTGAGGCGCTGCTCATCACCGGCGGCGTCAAGCTTGAGACGTTCTTGTTCATCGCAAGCATCTACTTCTTCTTCGCGTACCGCATGTCGTTGGCCAGCCGCCAGCTAGAACGTCGGCTCGGCGTAGGCGAGCGGTGAGGGTGCGCGCGGTAATATTCACACCACCGGAGGTAACGCGTGAGTGACCTAGCCAGCGCGCACAGCTCTGTCCGCGCCGACTCGCCCACGGCCGGCGAGACGATCATCGACATCGAGGGCCTCAACAAGTGGTTCGGTGAGTTCCACGTGCTCCGCGACATCTCCTTGTCCGTCAACAAGGGCGAGGTCGTCGTGATCATCGGGCCGTCCGGTTCCGGCAAGTCGACGCTCATCCGCTGCATCAACCGCCTCGAGGAGCACCAGCAGGGCAAGATCGTCGTCGACGGCGTCGAGCTGACCGACGACGTGCGCGCAATCGACCAGATCAGGCGCGAGACCGGGATGGTGTTCCAGTCGTTCAACCTGTTCCCGCACCTGACGGTCCTCGACAACATCACGCTGGCGCCGATCCGCGTGCGCAAGTGGAAGAAGTCGAAAGCGGAGGAGCGGGCGCGTTACTTCCTGGACAAGGTGGGCATCCCTGAGCAGGCGCACAAGTACCCAGGCCAGCTCTCCGGCGGTCAACAGCAGCGCGTCGCCATCGCCCGCTCCCTCACAATGGAGCCTAAGGTCATGCTGTTCGACGAGCCGACCAGCGCCCTCGACCCCGAGGTCATCGGCGAAGTGCTGCAGGTGATGGTCAACCTCGCCAAGGAAGGCATGACGATGGTCGTCGTGACCCACGAGATGGGCTTCGCGCGGGAGGTCGGTGACCGCGTGATCTTCATGGACGCCGGGCAGAT
>JBIQMD010000027.1:0-10461 GCA_044463725.1 Truepera radiovictrix | reverse complement strand
CGAGGTGCGAGTGCATGACGTGAGGCTTGAACTCCCTCACCTCTCGCTGCAGCAATCGGAAGAGGCGTGGGTCGAAGCCGAGGCGCTTGGCTAGGTAACGGACCTCGATCCCGCGCTCAGCAAGTTCGCTCTCGAAGCGCGTGCCGCGCGGCTCGAAGAACGTTACGGCCCGCACGTCGTAACGCTCAGGGTCGAGGTGCGTCATGAGGTTGACGACCATCATCTCGGCGCCACCGACCCCGAACTCGGGCAGCAACTGAAGGATGCGGGTGCGAGCACCCAGTGGCGGCATACGGCCATCATGCCGCTAACGAGCGCGCGCGGCCGGTCACTTGCACCGGCCGCGCGCCACTACCTGGTTTGGGAACTCAGAACAGGTCGTCGACCTTGACTGGAGCTTGCGGTTCGACGTACGCCGTGTCCATCTGCGCCAACTGCAGCTTGCCCGAGATGTCGTCGTTGACGCCGTGCCAGTAGGTGTAACTCTCGATGACCCAGATGCCGCTCTCGCGCGTGCCGTTCCCGCTCGCCTTCACGCCGCCGAACGGCATGTGCGCCTCCGCGCCGTTGGTGGTGTTGTTGATGCTCGTCATGCCGGCCTGGATGTTGTCCTTGAAGGCGTACGCCCACTCACGGTGATTGGTGTAGATGCTGCTCGAGAGGCCGTAGTCAACGGCGTTCGCGGCAGCTAGTGCCTCGTCGATGCCGTCGACCTTCACGAGGTTGATGGTCGGCCCGAAGATCTCTTCCTGGAAGAGCTTCATGCCCGGCTTGACGCCCTCCCACACGGTTGGCCAACCGAAGATGCCGGCGTTAGCGTCGCCAACGAAGCCGCTTGGCTTCGAGGCGTCGGTGATGCGGCCCTTGCCGTAGAGAAGGGTGGCGCCGTCCGCCTTGCCCCACTCGTACTGCTGCTCCCAGCGCTTGAAGAAGCGCTCGTTGATGAACGGGCCGTACAGCACGTCCTCCGTCTGGAGGGGATCGCCGATGCGGATGGCCTCGACCGCGGCGAGGAAGCGCTTCTTGAACTCGTCGTAAACGGGAGCGTCGACGATGACGTTGCCGGCGCTGGTGCAGCGCTGGCCGCCCGTGGCGAAGGCGGAGAACACCGCGCCCTGAACGGCGTTGTCTAGGTCGGCGTCGCGCATGACCACGAGTGGGTTCTTGCCGCCAAGCTCGAGGGTGGGGTGCTGCAGGTTGCGGCCCGCGACCTCGCCGACGTAACGGCCGACCGCGCTGGAGCCGGTGAACGCCAGCTTGTCGACCAGGCCGTCGTCCATTAGCTCGATCATGTACTGACCGGCTGCGTCCTTGCCGCCGCCGAACACCACGTTGAAGACCCCGGCAGGGAGACCGGCGCCAAGGAGGATCTTCGCGAAGGCGTACGAGCAGGCAGGCACGTCCTCGGATGGCTTCCAGACGATGGTGTTGCCCGTCACGAGCGCGGGGATGATCTTCCAGCTCGGCACGGCGATCGGGAAGTTGCCTGCCGTGACGATGCCGACCACGCCCAACGGACGGCGGTAGGTGGTCAGGTCCTTGTTCGGCATTTCACTAGGGACGGTCTGACCGTAGAGGCGGCGGCCTTCGCTTTGGAAGAAGTAGCAGGTGTCGATGGCCTCTTGAACGTCGCCGCGGGCTTCCTTGAGGGTCTTGCCCATCTCGCGCGTGATGAGGCGCGACAGCGACTCCTTCTCCCGCTCGATGGCCTGGCCCACCAGGCCGATGATCTGGCCGCGGATGGGGGCGGGCGTCTTGGCCCACGACTTGGCGGCGGCCTTGGCGGCGCGAGCCGCCTCCTGCACCTGAGCCTTGGTGGCCTCGTAGAACGCGCCGAGCACGTCGGAGGTGTTGCTCGAGTTGCGGCTGACGAACGTCGTTTCGCCCATCACCTCGCGACCCGCGTACAGGTGAGGGTAAGTCTTGGCTTGAGTCATGTTCGCTCCTTGCCGTCATTACAACATGGCGCGGCGCGCGGGCTGGAAGCGGGTGTGAGACCCCTTCGGTTTGACCGACCAAGAACGTACGCCGCCTCCGAGGGCGGTAGTCCGATGCCCAGGGTGACAAGAGCTTGCAGGTGATACTGTGAGGACATGCGCAATATCACAGTCACAGTGGACGAGGAGACGTACCGCCGCGCCAGGGTCAAGGCGGCCGAGCTCGACACGTCGGTCTCGAGGCTCGTGCGCGATTACCTCGTCGAGCTGGCGGCCGACGACAGCGAGTTCGAACGCCTCGAGCGCCTAGAGGCTGAAATGCGCGGTCGGATCGTCGACTTCAGCGCGAAGGACAGGCTCCCGCGTGATCAGGTCCACGAGCGTCTCCCGTGAACAGGTTCCTCGACACGAACGTCCTTCTCTACTCCATCAGCACCAACCCAGACGAGGCGGAGAAGCGTGCCATCGCAGTGGCTGCCCTCGCGCAACCGCGCAACGCGCTGTCGGTCCAGGTGCTGCAGGAGTTCTACGTGCAGAGCACGAGAACGTCGCGACCTGCCCCCGTCCCCCACGAGGTGGCGGTTGAACTGATGCGGGCGTGGACGCGGTTCCCGTTACAGGCCACCACCCCAGAGGTCATGTTCCTGGCCCTCGCCTTGCGCGAGCGCTACCACTTCTCCTACTGGGACGCGGCGGTCGTCGCGGCGGCTCAAACGCTCGGCTGTTCGGAGCTGTGGTCGGAGGACATGCAGCACGCTCAAGTGGTGGGAGGAGTAACGATCGTGAACCCGTTCGTGGGCGCCGCAGCAGGCTGAGTCCTCACCCCTTCTGCAAGAACCAAACCTGCTCGCTCGGCCACGCGGCCGCCCACTCGCCTGAGACGAAGAAGCGCGTCTCGTCGCTGGACGCGGCAGGCCGCGGCTCCTTGAACCCTTCGATGCTGAAGCCCGTGCGCCTGAAGAGCCCCACCCACTCCTCGAAGGTGAGGTTGAACTCGACGCCGCCTGGGTCTATCGGCACGTTCGACCAGTCGTAGCGGTGGCCTCCGAAGTAGGGCCTCTGCAGCCCACGGGTGAGGGCGCTGCCATCGGCGGGGCTGAAGGCCGGCACGAAGGGGTGGTTGCCGAGGAAGCGCAGGAGTCCACCCGGCCGCAAGATGCGGTGCGCTTCTGGCAGCCACGCGTGAGGGTCGCACCAGATGGCGGCGCCGTACTCACTGATGGCGAAGTCGAAGCTGGCGTCCGCGAACGGCGTGCGTTCGGCATCGCCATGCACGAACTCGACGGTGGCGCCGTGCTCGGCGGCCAGCCGCCTAGCGGTCGCGAGCTGCTGCTCCGAGACATCTATGCCCGTCACTTGGGCCCCGCGCCGCGCCATCCAACCGGACACGTAGCCGGTACCGCAACCCAGTTCCACGGCCCGCAAGCCGCTCATGTCTGCTGGCAGGAGGCCGAGTTCGTGCTCGGGTACGTTCCAGATTCCCCAGTACGGTTCGGGCGCCGACCAGGCGCGCTCGCCAGCGGCCACCCAATCGGCGGCGCGGTCGTTCCAGTAGCTGCGGTTGACGGCGACGTGTGCCTGCCCTCCATCGTTGGGATCCATGCACGATGCTAACCGTCATGGGACCCCGGGCTGACGTTCGTGGGCGCTGCGCACGGTTGTTGCACCGGTTTCAGCCAGGCTCTGGCATGAGCGCCGACGCTGCAAGTGGACCTAGGTTGGTCCGCATCTCCGAGCGCCTGGTGATGGACGCAGGCGGCATCCTCGACATCGCCATGGCCGGCGCCTCACGCTCGCGCTCGCGGCGGCAGACCGCTCCACGCTCCGCTCGTGATGTAGAACCCACCCTCCTCCTCGGCGTCGGCGTAGTCGCCGAACATCACGACGGCGCCAGTTGGCCCGCACAGAACGACCAACTCCGCGAACCAGCTGGCGTATTCGGGGTCGGGACCCAGGCCCGCCGCAGCCGTCTCCGGGAACGCCTCCAGGAACTTGCGCGCGAGCCCCTCGGCGCCTAGGTCTTGCACACCGGCCCAGCCGAACGGCTGGTACTGGCCGCTGCTGGTGCCGAACACTGCGCCTGGGCGAATGCCGCTCTTGAGCCGGTAGCCGTTGGCGTCGAACATGGTTAGGGGCGCAATGGCGTAGCGCCAGCTCAGGCCCGTTGGGGCTGCGCCAGCCGTCAGCCGCAGGCGCTGGTAGCCCCACTCGTGTAGCTGCGCCAGCAGCTCCATCACTCGCGTCCAGGTGAACTTCTGCTGTGGCATACGTCCTCCCTAGCCATTGTCGGTTACGGAGCGCCACGCCATTAGCGGTATGCTCAGTCAAACCTTTTAACCGGTCCAGCGAGGCCGGAAGGGAGACACAACATGGTCAACGTCCAAACCCCACACCCGAACCTGGTCATGAAGGCCACCCTGTTAGGGCCGGCCGAGCTTGAGCGTGCGCTCAAGCGCATCGCGCACGAGGTGATCGAGCGCAACAAGGGCGCAGAGCGCCTCGCGTTGGTCGGCATTCACACGCGCGGCGTGCCCATCGCCGAGCGCTTAGCCGCATACGTCGCGGAGTTCGAAGGCGTAACGCCGCCCGTAGGCAAGCTAGACATCACGCTCTACCGCGACGACCTCACCGAGATCGCGCTCCAGCCCATCGTCAAAAGGACCGAGGTCGACTTCGACGTCCACGGCATGCGCATAGTGCTTTGCGACGACGTGCTCTACACCGGTCGTACGGCGCGCGCCGCGCTGGACGCGCTCATCGACATGGGGCGGCCGGACGTCATCCAGTACGCCGTGGTGATCGACCGTGGCCACCGCGAGCTGCCCATCCGCGCCGACTACGTCGGTAAGAACGTGCCGACATCGTCGACAGAGGTGGTGCAGGTGAAGTTGGTGGAGGCGGACGGCGTCGACGCAGTCGAGTTGTGGGAACGCGCTTGATGGCGGCGCCAGCTGTCACCGGACCGTCGCCCCTCCGCTCCCGCCACCTCCTAGACTTCGCCGATTGGGCGACTGCCGACATCTTGGGGCTGCTGGACACCGCGGACGTCATGGCGCAGGTCCTCACCCGCACCATCAAGAAGGTCCCCGCCCTGCAGGGTTTCACGGTCGCTACCTTGTTCTTCGAGGACAGCACGCGGACGCGCCTCAGCTTCGAGCGCGCCGCCCGCGCGCAGAGCGCGGACGTCATCGGGTTCGCCGCGGGCGGTTCGTCGCTCAAGAAGGGCGAGAGCCTGCGCGACACGCTGCGCACCGTCGACCAGTTACAGGTCGACCTGTACGTGGTGCGCCACCCGGCGAGCGGCGCGCCCTACCAGTTGAGACAGTGGACGGACGCCGCCATCGTCAACGCGGGCGACGGCCGCCGTGCCCACCCCACCCAGGCCCTCCTCGACGCATACACGCTACGCAGGCGGTTCGGTGCAGCTCCAGGCGGCGAGCTGCCGTTCACGGGCAAGCGCCTCGCCATCATCGGCGACATCGATCACTCGCGCGTGGCGCGGTCGAACATCGAGCTCTTCACGAAACTAGGGGGCGAGGTGACGCTGTGCGGCCCGGCGACCCTCGTGCCGCGCGAGTTCGGTAACCTGCCAGGAGTGCGGCTGGCGAACAGGCTCGAGGAGGCGGTCGAGGGTGCGCACGCCGTGATGGCACTGCGCCTGCAACGCGAACGCATGACCGCCGGCCTGCTGCCGTCGCTAAGCGAATACGTCGCGCGCTTCCAACTCACGGAGGCCACCATGAAGCTCGCTCAACCGGACGCCGTGCTCATGCACCCTGGTCCGCTCGTGCGCGACCTCGAGGTCGAGAGCAGCCTGGCTGACGGTCCGCGCAGCCTGATAGAAGAGCAGGTCGCCAACGGCGTCCCTGTGCGCATGGCCGTGCTCTACACGCTGCTCGTCGGCAAGCGCTAGTCGTGCTTGGCGCCGCGCGGGTCGCAGAGCTCGGCGCAACGCCTCGCTCGCCCCGGATCGACCCCTAGCCGCCCACCCCCACGCCTGCAAGGCGAACCCTTCTGAAAGCGAGACCGAGCATCAGCATCCTAGAAGTTGAGAACATCAAGAAGTCATACGGCAGCGGCGAGAGCTACTTCGAGGCGCTCAAGGGCGTGTCCCTCACGGTCGAAGCTGGCGAGTCGGTAGCCATCGTCGGGAAGAGCGGCTCAGGCAAGTCCACGCTAATGCACTTGTTGGCCCTCCTCGACACGCCGGACTCAGGCAGGGTGTTGGCCGACGGCACCGACGCTAGCAGACTCTCCCCCAGCGCCCTCAATCACCTGCGCAACAGCACGTTCGGTTTCGTGTTCCAACAGTTCTTCATGATCCCGAACGCCACCGTGCTCGACAACGTCATCCTGCCTCTCAAGATCGCGGGCATGCCGCGCGCCAAGCGCGTAGCTAGGGGCCTGGAGGTGCTGCGCCAAGTCGAGCTCGAGGACAAGGCCAAGAACCTCGCAACGGCACTATCGGGTGGGCAGAAGCAGCGCACGGTCATCGCAAGGGCGCTCTCCAACTCGCCGCGCATCATCTTCGCTGACGAACCAACGGGCAACCTCGACAGCGCCACCAGCGCGGTCATTGAGGATCTCCTCTTCGACCTCAACAAGTCGCAGGGCATCACCCTCGTGATAGTCACTCATGACGAGGACCTAGCCGCGCGCTGCGACCGCCGCGTCTACATCAAAGACGGCCTGATAGTCGATGCGCTGACTGCAACCACCGAGGTGTCAGCATGAGGTTCGGCGAGATAATCACCACGGCAATCGGCAACGCGTTCCGCAGCAAGCTGAGGACCATCCTCACCATCCTCGCCATCTTCGTCGGCGCCTTCACCCTCACCCTCACGAACGGGGTCGGCACGGGAGTAACGCGCTACATCGACGCCCAAGTGAGCAGCCTTGGCGAGAACGACGTCATGCTCGTCAGTCAGGCGTCGAACAGTGGAGGCGGGTTCGGCGACAGCTCGAGCGGCCCGACGCCGTACGACCCAGACAAGGCCGTCGTCGCCGGGCAAGGCGGACCGCAGTTCGCGGCCCTGACGAGGGCGGACCTCACCACTATCGGCGCCACCAAAGGCGTTGTGGCGGTCGAGCCGCTGCGCGTCGTGTCACCCAATTACATCTCGGGTGCGAACGGCAAGAAGTACGAACTGACCATCAGCCCGTCGCCCGCCGGCTCTAGCATCGCGCTCGTTACTGGCTCCGCCTTCCCGCGCGACGAGGCCGCCAGCCTGCTGCTTCTCCCGACTAGTTACGTCGAGCCCCTCGGTTTCGCTAGCGCCGCCGCGGCGGTTGGAGCGACCGTATCGGTCGGCATCCAAGACGTCTTCGGTCAAGAGCACGTCGTCGAAGGGAAGGTCTCTGGCGTGCAGGAGGAGACCATCCTGGCGTTCGGGATGATCGTCAGCAGAGGTTTCACCGACGCCCTGTACGCGGCGCAGACGACCGGCCTACCCGCCGCAGTCGCAGACATCTACCCGCTGGCGGTAGCGCAGTTCTCTCCTACCGCCAGCGCTGCCCAAGTGAGAGCCATCAAGGAGGCCCTCAGCGTCAATGGCTATAGGGGCCGGACCGTTGCAGACCAGTTGGGCGCCGTCAACTCGGTGGTCAACGGCATCGTCGGCGTGCTCAATGCCTTCGCCATCATCGCGCTCATCGCCGCGAGCTTCGGCATCATCAACACGCTCCTGATGTCCGTTCAGGAGCGCACGCGCGAGATCGGTCTCATGAAGGCGATGGGCATGGGCGCATCCAAGGTCTTCGCGCTGTTCTCGGCCGAAGCCGTCGTGATCGGCTTCCTCGGGAGCGCGATCGGGGCCGCCGTGGCCATTGGTCTCGGCACCATCATCAGCGATGTGCTCGCCGCCGGCCCCCTCAGCGACCTCGCCGGGTTGCGCGTCCTCGAGTTCAACCCCATCTCGGTCCTGACCGTGATCGTCGTGGTCATGCTCCTCGCGTTCCTCTCGGGCACCCTGCCTGCGGCGCGCGCTGCGAGGCTCGACCCCATCGAGGCGCTAAGGTACGAGTAACTACCGCGTGAGTTGCCGCGGTTTCGCGGCGACTCTCAGGACCAAACCTTTTAACCGGCCCAGTGAGGTCGGAAGGGAGCAGTAGCGTGGCCAACCCAACCTCAACCAAGCCAGCGAGCAAGCGCTCGTCGACCGCCAAGCGCTCGAGCGGCCCGCGGACCGTCATCCGCAACGCGCGCCTAGCGACTGACGCGGGTCTCGGCCCTAGCGTAGACGTGTACGTGCGCGGCGCCGTCATCGAAGGCTTCGACCTCGGCGGCGCAGTCGACCGCGAGCTTGACGCCGGCGGCCACCTGGTAACGCCCGCCTTCATCGACCTTCACGCCCACCTGCGCGACCCCGGCCAAGAAGTGAAAGAGGACCTGACCAGCGGCCTCAGCGCTGCCGCGGCTGGGGGCTTCGGGACCGTCATCAGCATGGCCAACACGGCCCCAGTGATAGACGACGCTGGCCTGGTAGCTGACCTCGTGCGCCGCGCCGAACTCATCGGCCAAGCGCGCCTGCGGCCTGCCGCCGCCGTCAGCGTCGGACTAGCTGGCGAGCGTCTCACCGACTTCGCGGCGCTCAAGGAGGCTGGCGCCGTCATGCTGACGGACGACGGCATACCGCTGGCCGACTCCCACCTCATGCGCAGGGCCTGCGAGTACGCCGCCGAACTCGGGCTCGTCATCCAGACCCACTCCGAAGAGCCAGCGCTACGCAACGCTGGCGTCATGCACGAGGGCACCGTAAGCCGCGCGCTTGGGCTACCAGGCAACCCGGCCTCTGCGGAAGCCATCATGGTCTTCCGCGACGCGGAGATAGCGCGCATGACCGGCGCCCGCGTGCACATTGCCCACGTGACCAGCCAACGCGCCATGCAGGTGGCGCAGTGGCTGCGGGCTGACGGCGCACCGATCACCGTGGAGGTCACGCCGCAGCACCTGACCCTCACGGACGAGGCGCTGCGCGGCTTCGACCCCATCTTCAAGGTAGCCCCGCCGCTCCGCACCGCCGCCGACGTTGCCTACCTGCGCGAGGCCGTACGCGCGGGGGCGGTTGACAACATCGGCACGGACCACGCGCCGCACACGCGCGCTGAGAAGGAGCGCGACTTACTCGAGGCCCCGTTCGGGATAGCCAACCTCGAGGTCAGCTTTGCCTTGCTTTACAGCGAGCTGGTCGAGACGGGGGAGCTGCCCCTCGCCCGCCTACTCCACCTGCTGCAAGCCGGGCCGGCCGGAGTGATGGGCTGGCAGGCGCCCGTGCTCGAGCCAGGCGCGCCTGCCGACCTTACGGTGCTTGACCTGACCACCGCCCGAGAGGTGCGCGGGCAGACGTTCAAGAGCAAGGCGAAGCACAACCCGTGGGAGGGCCGGTTGCTCAAGGGTTGGCCTCGCCTCACGATGGTACGGGGTGAACCGTGCTTCGTGGCGGACGCCTAGGCAACTGCCTAGTTTTTCTAGGCAAGTGACGAGATTTCCTTTCCGCTAGGAGCGGTAATGCCTACAATGTGCCCATGACGGCAGCCGCGGACGCCAGCCACCACATACCTAGTCACCCCCTTGGGCGTGGTGGTATTGCAGACCCGCGTACAGCGCTGCAGAATGACGCCGCGCTCCCTACCCCAGCGACGACGTCAGGCTCGAACGCGGCCGCCGTCATTCCAGCTAGCGCCTCAGGCGTTGGCGGCTTGCACGAGGGCCCGGCAACTCACCACACGCACGGCCTAGTGGGCCTCTCAAACGCCTGGCGTCTACCCGTCCGGGCTCACGCGCGCTTCGATCAGCTCTACCTCACCGGCGCGCCTGCGGAGGCCGCGCTTATCGTCGAGGCCGGCCTGGTGGCGCTAGAACTAGACGTGCCACGCGCGCGCATAGTGGCCTTGGCTGGTCCTGGAGACATCATCGGCGCCCTCATGCCAGGGCACGGCCATTACCTAGAGAGCGCTACGGCTCTCAGCGGTGAGGTCGTCGTGCGGGTGTTAGACGAACGCGTCCACGCAGAGTTTGCGCCACAAGACCTCAACGAGGTGCTGCTCAGCGCTGCGGCAGCGCGGGTCGTAACCCTCACTCACGCACTTGAAGACGCCGAACATCCCGTCCCCGCCCGCGTCGCCCGCGCGTTCCAAAGGCTGGGCTCGCGCTTCGGGCAGGAACTAGCCGACGGCACTGTCCGCCTAACGCTGCCCGTCACTCACGACACCCTAGCCGCCATGGTCGGCGCGGCGCGCGAAACGACCACGGCCGTCATCGCGCAACTAAGGCAACTCGGGCTAGTACAAGGCACGAGGGGCAACTACCGCATACGGCCAGCCGCGCTCGCGGAGTACGCCCTCGAGGTCGCGCTAACCGGCGCCGCCCTACAGCCTGCGCAGTAGCTCAGGCATCTCCTCACCCAAGCGCACGACCACGTCCTGGCCGTAGATGTAGCGCAAGTAACCGTCGCGGTCGACCACGCCAACCACGTCGGTGTGCGAGATGGTGCTGCCGCCCTCGACGAAGCCAACGAAGAACGCC
>JBIQMD010000026.1:0-10463 GCA_044463725.1 Truepera radiovictrix | reverse complement strand
TCGCTGCGCGCAAGGCTGAGCAGTTCCTCTACGGCGTCCTCCCCGCCTTGGCCGTTGAGCATCTCAAGGCTGTGGTCTAGCAGGCCCATGACGCTCGAGATGGGGCTCTTAAGGTCGTGCACGAGCATGTGGATGAGGTCATCCTTCATGCGCTCGCTCTCCTTGTACGCCTGTTCGAAGCGGCGCGCTTCCTCGAACGCCTTGCGCATCGCGCCCTCTGCGCGGCGCCGCTCCAGTAGGCTGACGAGGTGGGCCTTCACCACCGTTTGACGCGTTGGCAGCGCAATGTAGGCGTCCGCGCCCTCCTCGATGACCTTGGCGTGCAGGGTCACGTTGGCTGGTCCTAGGTAGACGAAGGGGATCTCTTCGAACCCCTTGCGCCGCCTGATGATGGTGACGAGGTCGAGCTTCGGGACGCGCTCCTGGAGACCGTGGTCGAGGACGAGTGCGCTTGGGAGGTTCTCGCCGCGCGTGTCGTAAAGAAGCTTCTCGACGTCCGTATACGTGCGGCCGGTCAAGCCGAGTTCCTCTACCACTGGGAGGAACCCGGCGGCGCGTTCCTCGGAGTGCATGGCGATCAACGCCCACGGGGTAGAGTCCGGCATCAGCTCATATTACCAGCCTAAGTAGCGCTCCACGAGCTAGGGTCTGTAGACTCTTTCACTATTCCGCAACCAAGGGCGCCGCGGCGCGGCCTCCGCGCCCCGTTGCGCCGGACGTGCGCCTAGAGCGACTAGGTAACCGCCTAGACACTACGTGGAGCACCGCCCCTTGACTGCTAGCATGCCCCGAATGACCACGCCAGGCGCCCTGCCCCTGCTGCAATTCACGTACCCGTGGGTGCTCGTTGCGGTCGTACCGCTCGTTGCGGGCTTGTACCTCACGCGCAGGAGCGGCTGGTGGTTACGCGCCATTACCCTGACTGCGCTGCTCGTCGCATTGGCGCAACCCTGGTGGAGCGCGCCGGGTGGGCGCCTGGCCGTGCTAGTCGACGTTTCGGATTCCGTGGGCAGCAACGCCCTAGACGTCGCCCGCCAGCTTGACTTGTCCGGCCTCGGCCAGCCGCCGCAGTTCGCGTACGTCGCGGCAGACACAACGGTCGTCGCCGAACTAGGCGCGCGCGTGCCTAGTGGCCTAGAAACTGACGCAACCGACTTGGCGCGTGCGCTGCAGGTGGCGGTCGCCAACGGCGCCGCGCGCGTGCTCCTGCTCTCCGACGGCGTGACGCCAGAGGCGGCCATGCTGGCTAGCCTTCCGAGCCTGCCGATCGACGTGGTTCCAGTTCGAGCAGCTGACGACGCGCGGGTCGTCGACTTGCTCCTCCCGACGCGCGCTGCGCCAGGCCAACTCCTCGAAGGCACGGCCCTGTTACGCACGGACCGTGCAACGACAGGAACGTTGCGGGTCCGCGTCGGAGGCAACCTGACGGAGGAGCGCCAGGTCGAACTGCCAGCGGGTTCTAGTGCCGTTACCTTCACTCTCGCCGTTCCAGCTGGCGGCTCGACTGGAGCAACGCTTGGCGTTGGCGTCGAACTCGCCGTGCCCTTCGAGCAGGCGCGCGGCAACGACTCGGCTGACGGCCTCGTCACCATCCAAACGCGGCCACCCGTGCTCGTCATCAACGATCCGGCTTCAGCTAGTCTCCTGCGGGTGCAGGGCATCGATATCGTCGAGGGCGGCCCCGATGCCCTCACGTTCCCGCTCTCTTACAGCGCGGTCGTGGTGCGCGGCTCGTCTGGTCAGTTCAGCGCAACGCAACTTGACTTGCTCGCGCAGTACGTGCGCGACGGCGGCGGCCTGCTCATGACGGGCGGCCCCGAGTCGTTCGGGTTCGGCGCTTGGTACCGCACGGCAGTAGAAGACGTTCTGCCGGTAACCACCGACTTGCGTACCGAGGTGGCGCTGCCGCTCGTCGCGATGGTCATGGTCATAGACCGCTCACAGTCAATGGCTAGCGGGCGCCCCGCGAAGATCGACCTGGCCAAGGAGGGCGCCGTGCAGGTCGTCGATCTGGCCTACGACCAGGACCTCCTCGGCCTCATCGCCTTCAGCGACGGGCCAGGCACGAGGTGGGTGTTCCAGTTGCGGCCAGCCACCGAGCGCGGCAAGCGCGAGATGGCGGCAGGCATATACGCACTCGACACTGGCGGCGGCACGGTACTAGGGCCCGCCTACAAGCAGGCGCTTGACGCGCTCGAGGGCGTCGCCGCCTCCGTCAAGCACGTGATCGTCCTGTCTGACGGCCAGCTCTACGACCAAGGCCCGTTCGGTGCGGACGGCACCGACTTCAGTGGCATGGCGGAGGCGAGCTTGGCGGCCGGAATAACGACGTCGACAATAGCCATCGGCGCCTCGGCGGACTTCGAGCGCCTCGCGGCCATCGCGCAGGCTGGCGGTGGGCGCTACTACGCTGCGCTAGACGCCACGAGCCTGCCGCAGATCTTCACGAACGAGGCGCTCACGGCCACGCGCGCGCTCCTAGTAGACGACCCCACCGCACCCCTGCCGCGCCCCAACCCCCTTTACACCTTCCCGCCCACGCTGCCCCCCGTGGACGCTTACGTTGCCACTACCCTGAAGTCGGACGCGCAGTTGCTACTAGCTGGCCGGGAGAACGAGCCTATCCTGGCCACCTACCGCACGGGTCTTGGCCGCACGGCGGCGCTCACGACGGACCTCAACGCCTGGGCTGGTGGCTTCGGAACGTGGTCCGACCTGCCAGGGGCATTCGGCACGCTCGTCAGGTGGTTACAGGCGCGCCCCGACGGCATGGCCGCCAGCGCCGTGCGCTCAGGCAACGCCGTGCAGATCACATTGGACGCCGTGCAGAACGGCGAGTACCTCAACGACCTACGGCCGACCGCCCGCTTCGGCACTAGCAGCACCGTCCTGGAGCAGGTAGCCCCCGGCCGCTACCAAGGACTGGTGCCGTGGCGCGGAAGTGCGGGTCCAGACGTCATCGTGGCGATCGGTAGCGAACTCGTCGCGCGGGCGCGCGTTTCGGGCCCAGACCCGGAGTACGCCGAGATCGACGGCGCGGCGCTACTAGCCAGCGTCGCCGCCCATACCGGAGGCATGGTGGTCAACCCAGAGACCTACCAGCCAGCGCTTGGCACCGTGCGTCGCTCGGCTTGGCAGTGGCCGTTGGCCGCGGCGGTGGTGCTGTTCATGGCCGAACTCGTGTGGCGCCGCCGCACTGGCAGCGCTGCCAACGACAGGTGAACCCGAGCCCTACTCCTCGTCCTCGACGGCAGCACCTTGCGGCGACTCGAAGGGCGCGTCTACGTCTACCTTCATGACTTCACGTAGAACGGCAGTGGCGTAGGCGCCCTTTGGGAGGTCGAAACCAACGGTCAGGGCGCAGCCAGCTTGCGCCACGGTGGTGTTGGCGAGCAGCACGCGCGTTGGGCGGCGGTCGCCGCGCCTCGAACCGAACTGCGCCCACCGGAGGTCGTAGTGCGCCAGGACGAGCGCCTCGACCTCGCCAGCCAAGCCGGTCGTCGGTTTCACTTTGCGGCCGTGAAGTGGAAGCGTTGCACTGATCTCCAGCGCCAACGCTCGCGGTGACTCGACGGCCGCGTCCTCGACGAGGAACGTGCCGCCAGTGGTGTGCTTGCGCGCCCAGTCGCCCTCGACCACCGTTTGGTACCAACCGCGCGCGCAGCGTTCTGCGAGCATGGCGTTGAACAGCAGCGACTGCAGAGCCGAGACGAAGAAGCGCCTGAGGTGATGGCCGCCAGGTACGCGCTCACCACGAACCACACGGAGACCGTCGTACGCGTTGCTCCCGAAGCGCCCGAAGCGCTGGGGCCCGAACCAGTTCGGTGAGCCCCGGCGGGCGAGGGCGTCGAACGCCGCCACAGCGCGCTCTCGTGCTTCCGGCCCGACGCCTTGGATGGTGATCTCGAAGCGGTTGCCTTGCAGGTGACCAATGCCGAGCTTGTTGCGGTGGTAGCTCTCGTCGAGGATGCGCACGCCTGGCATGGCCATCAGCTCGTTCACGGCCTCTGAGTAACGCTTAGGTATCGACAGCCACTGCACCGTCACTGCCGCCTTGTCCTTCAGGCCGGCCACGCCGATGGCGTTAGGTTCGACTCCAGCGCGCTGCAACGCCAACATGAGGTCGCGGGTCGTGTAACCGCTCTTCTCTACGAGCAGGTAACGGTGCGAGCCGCTGCCTTCCGGCAGGTACGCGGGCAGTTCGGTGACGCGGAAATCCTCCGGCACGGCGCGGATGCTGCCGCCGCTGCCAGGCAGGTCGGGCGTAACGAGCGGCAACTCGCCCCAACGGAACGTGAACTGCTGCCGCTCAAGGTCTGCGCCTGGTTGTGAGGCCGCCTGCAGTTCGTCGATCACCGTTGGCGGCGCTTGGTCAGTCGTCACGCCCTGCCACGCTTGGTACGACCACGGCGCTGCATGCGCTCGAGCATCATGCCGCGCGCGAGGTCGAAACGTTGACGCAGTGAGTCTGCCTCGAGCAGCGCCTGCTTGGCCGACGTCGGGACGAGGATGTTGGCGCACACGAACGATGCCTGGTAGAACGGATCTTCCGGCACGTGCTTGTCTATCTCGCTACTTGCCTCTCCGCGGAAGCGCGTACCTGCGTAGGTACGGAAGGTATCTAGGGCGTCCCACGCCGCGATGGCCTCTTCGTTAGGGTCGCCGCGGTCGAGCGGCGCTGGCTGCTCGACGGCGTAACTGAGCGGTCTGCTCGAGCCGCCGCGCTCGTCGACCTCGACTACGGAGTCGACCTCGACCAGGGTGCGCTCCTGGCCATGCACGAGAAGGTCGAAGGTGCCGTCCGGGTTCTCCTCCGCCGACAGCACGTGAACTACGGTGCCGTAGCGGGCGACCCTCGGGCCGGTGTCACTGATTGCTGGACGTTCGTCCGAGTAGGCGATGATGAAGCGCTTCGGCTCGTCTTCTTGGGCGAGCACCTCACGGACTAGGCGCTTGTAGCGTTCCTCGTGAGCGGTCAGCGGCACGGTCATGCCCGGGAAGACCACCACGTCGAGCGGGAAGATGGGCAGTCTGTTCATAGCTAAACGGTACCAGGTGACCGCCTCTGTTAGTGACGCGCATAGTGCAAGCGGTTAACTCTTGAGCAACGCCGGCCTAGGCAGACTAGGCGGGAGTCTAGGCTGCCCGCGACTGCTCAACTAGGGGCGCCTAGTGTTGCGCCGCCGTGCCAGACGAGCAGAACCCGGAACGCATGACACGTTCCGGGTTCTCTGGTGGCGGAGCCGACGGGATTTGAACCCGCGACCTTCTGCGTGACAGGCAGATATGCTAACCGCTACACTACGGCTCCACGCGAAGGTGAGTGTACGTGAGGCGCGCATGCGGGTCAAGTCGATGCAGCAGTCCTCCTCCCGCGGCCACGCCTTGTGCCTGAGCGCAGGTAGATGAGCCCGACGAGCGCGAGCACGCCGGCCACGGCACCGACCCACGGCCAGGTCAACCACCGCAAGACGAATGCAACTAGCGCGGCGAGCGCTGCCGGATTCTTCCAGAGCGATTTGGCGGCGGCCACGATTAGCGGTTGGCGCGTCAGCAGCGCCTTGGCGCCCCGCTCCATGACCAACTGCACACCGTTCGGTCCGCGTAGCAGGCCGGCGGCGTAGAGGTCTGGATCGTTCAAGCGGGCGGCGCCCTTACCGCCCCACCTCAAGCCGAGCAGTGGCCGCGGCATCCTCTCGACGAAGGTCGCGACCGTGGCCAACTCGGCCGCGTCGTCAGCGTAAGCCAACGCCCGCGTGGCCTGGGCTGGTCCTACTTCGAGGCTCACGCGCCCTGCATCCGTCATCATCCCGGCCAATGGTCGCCATGCCCTCTCGCGCACGAGCTTCACGAGGCTACCGGCGAAGCGCTCGCTGATGGCGCCGGCGCGTCGGGCCGCCTTGAGTAGCGCCACGCCAGCGTCGACCTGCGGCGTGAAGGTCAAGGCGATGCCAGCGGCAGATAACGCTGCTAGGACTTCGTCTGTCTCCTCGCCCCGCAACCAGGCGATTCCCTGACGCGTGAGGTCGCGCACGTCGCCGAACACGACCACGTCGCTTAGGGTGGCGCATCCTAGGCCGAACGCGTCTTCGCCCCTGCCCGTCCACACGCCGGTTAGGCAGCGTCTGGCGCGAGCGCCGAGCGCGTCCCACTCGCGTTTGGCTTCCGCCAATTCTGGTTGGCAGTCACCGGCTTCCGCGAGCATGATGGCGTCGTGTACGTCTCCGGCGGCGAGCGCGCTATTGGCAGTTGAACAGTACGGGAAGAGCGGCAGCGCTTCGAGGTAGGGGCCGTCCTGGTCGAGCCACACCTTCGCCCCAACTAGGGCGAGCGCGACGACGACCAGGCCGATGCCAAGCAGTCGCCGCAGCAGGCGCTTCATGTTGCCTTGTAGTCCGCGAGGCTCACAGGAGGCCGAGAACGATGCCGAGGAGCATGATGGGCCCGACCACCATGTTGAGGTTGAAGGCGGCTAGGACGGTGCCGGGGTCGTAGCGCCTCAGCGCCAGGTGTTCGCCAACGAGTAGCGCTACCGTGACCCCTAAGGCCGGCCAGTACCACAGGCCGAGCGCCGTAACGAACGGCAGGGCCGCGAACGCAGCGATGGTCACGACGTGCAGTATGGCTGCGAACGCCAACGCGGTCGGCACGCCGAAGCGAGCGGGGATGCTGTGCACACCGTGTTTGAGGTCGAAATCGCGGTCGAGGATGGCGTACACGATGTCGAACCCGGCTATCCAGGTGCCGACTCCGAGCCACAGCAGCCAGGCGGCAGGCTCGAATTGACCGCTTACGGCGATGTAACCGCCAGCAGCGGCTGCGCCGTTCGTCGTTCCGAGCCACAAGTGGCACGCCCAGGTGAAGCGCTTCGTGTACGGGTAGACGATGAGGAACAGGACCGCCACGGGCAACAGCGCCAGCGTGAGGGCGTTGAGCAGTCCAGCTGCCACGGCCAGGACCACGAGGCTGACGCTCATGACGAGCCACCCTTGGCCGGCGCTTAGTTTGCCGCTCGGGATCTCCCGCCCAGTAGTTCGCGGGTTGAGGGCGTCGATGCGCGCGTCGATGACGCGGTTGGCGGCCATGGCGGCCGTGCGCGCGCCGAGCATGGCTAGCGTTACGAGCAGGAACGTGCGCCAGCCTGGCCAGCCGCCGGCGGCCAGGAGCATGCCGCCGTACGCGAACGGCAACGCGAAGAGCGTGTGCTCGAACTTCACGAACGCTAGCAGCGTGCCAAGACTCGGGCGTGGTCGCAAGGTGTCCGTAGACATCGGTCTAAGTGACCACCGCAGCTAGTGCTGCTTGGCGGCTTCCTTGATAGCGTGCGTTGAGAACCCGAAGCTCGGCAGGTGGTCGTGGACCTCGCCTGAGAGGATGGTGTCAGCGAGTTCGGCGAGGTTCGTGCCGCCAACGGCTACGCGCATGCGCAGCTCGTCTTGCACTTCCGAGCGCGTGCGGTCGTCGAGCATGATCTCGGTGCCGTACTTGAACATGTTGGGCGACAAGAGAAGCAGGTCAGCCTCACCAGGCTGCACGCCAGCTAGCAGGTCGCGGCCAGCGAGCAGGCCAGCTACCGTGGTTACCTCACCGAACGTGCGGTTGGTGATGGCACGCACCTCGAGCTCAAGACCTTCGACCGCAGCCAAGTGGCTGAGCGCTTCACGCAGCACAGGAGCAAAGAGCCTGCCGGTCGCGATGAGCACCTTGCGGGGCCGCTCGAGCTTGGCTGGCAGCGCTTCGGGCCAGCCGGCCGACAGGAAGTCTCGCACCATGCCAACGCCGTTCTCGATCATCGAGTAGCCCTCGTACGCCTCGTCCTCTGGCAGCGGCAACTCTGCACGGATGTAGAACTCGTCCGACGCGAACACGAAGCGCGTGCCGCGCTCCGCGAGCATACGCTCTTGGAAGCGGTGGATGCGCTCGAGGACGTCAGCAGCCTCCTCACGGGTGTAAGGCTCCAAGTTGGTCAGGTGACCGCGGTTACCCGTCAGGCCGACAGGTACGGCGGCCGCGGCAAGAACGTTCGGTCTAGAAGCCAAGTATGCGAGGGTCTCGTCGAGGTCGTCGCCGTCGTTGCGGCCCGGCAGCAGCACCATCTGCGTGTAGAGTTCGATGCTAGCGAGGCGCTCGATCATGCCGCGCACGCTGACGGCCTCTTCGAGCGGGACCTTGTTCGGCCACCAGTTCATGAGTTCGGCGCGTTTCGCTTCGTTGGCGGTGTGCACGCTCACGTAGAGCGGGCTCAGGTTCTCGTCCAGGATGCGCTGCAGGTCCTCCTCACGCAAGTTCGTGAGGGTGACGAACGAACCGTAGAGGAACGACGTGCGGAAGTCGTCGTCCATGATGTAGAGGCTCTTGCGCATGCCCTTCGGCATCTGGTGGATGTAGCAGAAATCGCAGTGGTTGGCGCACAACCTAATGCCGTCGAAGATGACGTCGTCGAACTCGAGGCCCGGTTCGTCCCAACCAACCGTGAACGTGGCTTCCTCGCCGCTCGTCGGTTCCCGCACTACTAGTTCGGCGTTCCCCGCCTCGAGTTCCCGGCGATAGGCCAACACGTCAGGGATGGCTTGGCCGTTTACCGTCAGCAACTCCCAACCTGCGGCCACCCCCGCCTTAGCCGCTGGCGATGACGCAGCGACCGCGCGCACGCGGGCTGGGGTGATCTTCACTGGTTGAGGGTCTTTACGGCTAAGGATGACTCGCGGCATGACGGGCCACTGTAGCAGACGCATAGGCGCTACCAAGTGATTGCTTGACGGTGGTGCGCTGGCCTCAGATGTGGTCGTCGTGCCGGTCGCGCCGCGGATGGCCGAGGAACGGCGACGGCGACGCGACCAGGAAACCGTGCACTGGCGCTGCGCTCTCGAAACTCACGAGGTCGCCGACTTGCAGGTCGAGTGACTGAGGCTCGAGCACCCCAACTACGAGCGGCGCCCCTGCGTCTACCACCACGATGCGGTCTTCCGTTGCCAACACCGTGCCAACGGCCTCCAAGCGGCTGATGCCCGTCGCAGCTAGATGGGTCGTCGCGCTGCCGCGCTCGAGCTTGATCAGCTCGCTCGTGACCGGGTGGATGATCGTGCGTTGCTGTCCTGGGCGCGATAGGTACGGTCCGGTGCGCTCGAAGAGTTGCACGATGGCACCGCCAGCCCTGCACTCGATGAGGGGGCTGCCCTCCCGGTGCGGAAAGAGTTCTGCATCGGCGGCGTAACGCTGCCAGCGGGAGATGAACGCCTCAGGCGAGTCCTCGAACATGCCAGGTGAGTCTACCCTGCGGGGCAGCGTGCTAAACTCGGCTCCGTGATTCGAACTTGCAGTTTAGCTGTATTACGGACCCTCGCCCACTTGCTACCGGGCGGGGGTTCTTCGTTAGTGGAGGCAAGATGCTGAACCGACTGGCCGAAGTGCAAGCGTTCGACCTGAAACTGGACGGCTTACGCGAGGAGCGCGGCCAAGTCCCTACTGAGCTGGTGGCAACGGAGGCCAAGCAACGTTCCTTGGAGGACGTGAAGGCGCACAAGGAGCGCGACCGCGCTGCACTGCGCACTCGCGTGAACACGAATGAACTCGAACTCAAGGTGCTGCAGGAGCGGCGCCGCGCTGCGGCCGACTCCTCCGTGCGTGCATCTTCTCCGAAGGAAGCCTCGCAGTTCCAGAATCAGGAACTGCAGTTCGCGACGCGCATTTCCGAGTTGGAGGAGGACACCTTGCCTCTGCTCGAGAGCCAGGAGGGCCTAGACCAGGAGCTGGCCGCCTTGAACGCGGAACTCGAGGGCCTAGTGCCCGTGTTGGAGCAGCTTAGGCAGGCCGAGGCCGACCGCGTTGCCGCCGTTGACGCCCAGAGCGCGACCATCGCCGCGGAGCGCGACGCGCTCGCGAGCACCATCACTGCTCCCCTGCTGCAGCAGTACGAGCAAGTGCGCAAGGCGCGCCGCGGGACTGGCCTAGCCGAAGTGATAGACAACAGCACATGCAGCGGCTGCAACATGCGCCTCCCCATCCACGTCGTGCAGAAAGCGCGCAAAGGCGACGGCGTGACGCGCTGCCCTAGCTGCGGCCGCATTCTCTACTATCCCAACCAGCAGCACTGACTACCAAGACCCGCAAAAGATCGAGGCCCGCGTTCCATCACGCGGGCCTCCACCATCGGTCCGTTCGACCGGTCAGGGCAGCAGGCCGAGTGGATCCTTTACTGCCGAACCGACGTGCAACTCGAAGTGAAGGTGCGGACCAGTCGACAAGCCCGTCGACCCTACGCGACCGATGGTCTGCGACTGGTTGACGTACTGGCCGACGCTAACGGAGATGGAGCTGAAGTGACCGTACCAGGCCTCCGAGCCGTCCGCGTGGCGGATGCGCACGAGGTTGCCGTAGCCTTGGCTCGACCAGCCAGCGTAGGTAACGGTACCGGCGCGAGACGCGCCTACTGGCGTGCCTGACGGCGCGGCGATGTCGATGCC
>JBIQMD010000025.1:0-10483 GCA_044463725.1 Truepera radiovictrix | reverse complement strand
AACGAACAACAAACTACTACTACTGCTACTACTTACTCGTCCAAGTTGAAGGTGTGGGCGCGGGAGAAGTCTAGCTGCTCGGCCTGAGCGAGCCCGACCAGGTTCTCGTAGATGCCCTCCATGGTGCGACCGGTTGCGCACCCGAGGACGAGGTCGGGCTTGGCCTTCAACCGGTCGGCGACGATGCGTGCAGCTAAGCGCTCCGCGTGAGCGGCAGTGGGTAGGATCAGAATCTCCATGCCACCAGCCTAGCCAATTAGGGCAACGTTTGGCTGCCGGCGCTACCGGCGCGCGCTGGCAGCGCTGGCGCCGCTCGGCATCAGCGGATGAGCAACCCGCCCGACTTGTCTGGTGCGTCCTTGAGCGCTTGGATGAGCTTGCGGCCCTGAGCCAAGGCGGCGCGGCCGTCGACTTCCGAACGCGACTTGAGCGCCTCGCGCACCGCCTGCTCCATACTGAAAAGCTCGATCTCGAACACGTCGGTCAAGCGCTTCGTGTCGGCCAGGGAGCGGGCGTCTAGGAGGAGGTTCTTGATCTGCGCCTCCAGGTAGAAGGGGGTCTGCGCCATGGCATCAGTCTGCGGCATGGGGCGTGTCGAGTTTCTTACACGCGGTGGCGCCGCCGAGGCTCACGCGTCGCCAAGGGGTCCCGGCCGCGCGCGCACCGCGTCATAGTCCCCCTTGATGGCGGCGTAGAGGTGCTTGGCGAGGTCGCTGTCGAGGCGCTGCTCTGCGCTGAGGAAGAACTCGTCGAGGTGCAGGTGGCCGCCGCTTGATGGAACGTACCGTTCCGGGTCGTAACGTGCGCCGCGTTCGTAGCGCAGGGCCTCGAGACACATGTCGATCAGGTTCATGTCGCGTACGAAGCGGGCCGCGTCGTCGGTCCTGTCCTCGTACGCCTGCCACAGCTCGCGCAGCGCGCCTTGGCCTTCTGGGAGGAGCTCTTGGATCGCTTGACGTTCGAGTTCGGCCTTGTCCTCTTCTGCCACTTGGCGGTCCGCGTCCATTGCGCGCGCCATGAAGTCGCCCGTCTTGGCCTCTGCGAGGTCGTGCACGACGGCGATTGCCACTGCGCGCGCCACGTCCACTGCGGCGTCTTGGCCGAACAGCAGGCAGAGGTAGGCGGTTCCCCACGAGTGCGCCGCCACTGACTCCGGCCGGGTTACTCCGTGCAACACCCACCCGGCTCGTGGTTCGTCCTTCAGCTCGTAGGCGGCGTACGCGAGGGCGAGTCGGCTAGTTAGGTTGGAGCTTGCCATAAGTGTTAGGCAGCCTACAGCAAGCTAGCGTGCGTCGTTGAACTGTTCGTGGGCGCCTGCCTCGAACGCGCCCTCTGGGCCGCCGACTGGCGCGGTGGCGGCAGCCACCATGGCGAGTTCGCCTCCACTGGCGTCCGTGTGCTTGCTGGTGGTGTGCTCGGCTTGGAGACGTGCGACGCGCACGTAGGCCAGGGAGCTCGCGATGGTGAGGGCGGAAGCGAGGGCGAGCGCAAGGTGAGGCCCGGCCTGGTTGGCCAGCCAGCCGAGTGGGCCGGACGCGACGGCGATGCCACCGAAGAACACGAGTGAGTGAACGGACAGCATGGACGAGCGCCGCGATGAAGGTATGGCGTCGTGAAGTAGTGCGTAATGAGGGACGTTGGTGGTGGCTAGCGCGAAGTAGGTGAGCGATAGCCCTAGTCCGAGACCCCAGCCTGACGCCATCGAGGCGAAGAGGAACATGGCCAGGCCGCGGATGACGGTGCTGGTGCCTGCGAGGGCGACGCTGCCACCTGGGAAGAGCTTGCCCCAGCGCATGACGGCGATGCTGCCGAGTAACACCGCCACCCCAGAGGCGGTTCCGAGCACGGCGTACGGGACGGAGCGGCTTGGGTCGTCGCCGAACGTGAACGCGGCGATCGGTTGCCAGAACGTCTCGATGCTCACCATGGCGAGGCCGCTAGCGCCGGCCGCAACTAGCAGCCACCGAATGCTCGGGATGCTGCGGGTCAGCCTGCCTGCGTCGAGCAGAATGCCTGGCACCGCACGTACACCTGTGACTGCGCCACCTTGAGGTTTGATCGGCTCGCGCATGAGTCCGAGCGTGAGGACCCAGGTGACGAGCCGTAGCACGATGCCTGCGAACAACGCCACTCCGAAGCCAGCCAGTGGCCACGGCAGGTCTAGTTGAGCGGTCAGCGTTGGCAATGCCCCGCCTAGCGCAGTGCCGAGGAGCATGCCGCTCGCCTGGAAGACGTTGACGGTGGCCAGGTGAGGCTCTAGCTCGACGGCGTCGTCCAGGCGCTTGATCTCGTCTACGTACCAGGCGTCCAGCGCACCGGAGTGCAGCGCCGAGCCGATGCCCTGAAGCAGCGCGTACACGAGCGCAAGTGCCGGCCCTGACACGAACAGGAGCGCAACGAAGGATGCGAGGGTGAAGAGTTGCGACGCCAACGCTATCGGTCGCCTGCCGATGGCGTCGGCCATGCCGCCTGTAGGGAGTTCCAACAGGACGACGAGCACGGCCCGCAGCATGAAGGCCAAACCGATGACCCCGAGGTCGAGGCCGCGGCCAGTCATGTGGAGCACCAGCACGGGCATCGGCACCGCGATGGCGAGCTCGAGCATGCCGACCAAGAAGGCATAGCGGTAGGTGAGCGCCTTCTTGGGGTCGTGCGCTATTGAAGGCACATGGTCCCTCGAAGCCGCACGTTGCCGCTGTTCAGTTGCAGGCCCTCAGGGGGAGCGGCCGTGACGCGGGTAGCCCCCAACCCGAACGAGCGCTCCTTTCGCGCCATCTCGATCTCCTTGTCCCCGGCATCATAGCAATGGGCCAAGTAGCCGGTACAAGGTGCTAGGCAATTGCCTAGACAATCGTTATGTGGCGCGTAAGAAGTAGTAGGTTGTGCCCCAACGCACTTCGTGGTCGGCCAACTGCAGCATGAACGCTTCCTTGACGGCCGCCAGCTCCTCGCCAGTCAGGTGAGCGCTCAAGTGATCAGCGTAAGAGGCCCGTTCGCCGCCAACGGCGAACCAGTCGACGATCGTGCTGCGCGGCAGTCTTCGCTGGTCGTAATACACCTTGGGTGTTGACCGCACCTGTGAGAAGCCGGCGTTCTCGATGGCCGTCACGACCAGCTCAGGGGCCATACCGAGGCGCGCGAAGGCCGCAGTAGTCGAGTCGGAGTAGATGCTCTCCTCGGCCGCAGCAACGCTAGCCGCGAGCGCCGGCCGGTCGGAGAGGTCTACCAGGGCATGCAGGCGTTGCGCCCGCCGCCTGTCGACTTCCGCCAGCACGACGACCCCACCGGGAGCCATGACTGCCCGCAAGCGCGATAGCGCCGCCTGCAAGGCAGGCAGGGGAGGAGCGGCGGCCAGCCAGCCGCGGCCGTAGGCCTCGTCGAACTGCACGCCGCCAAGCGCGGCAGCGTCCAAGTCGGCCAGGTCAGCGCGCAGCACGACGGGGCGCGTCAACTCGGCGAGGTTGGCCGCCTGGCTCTCCAACTCCGCCGCCGCCTTGGCGTCCGGCTCGAGCGCCCACACTTGACCCTCCGGCGTGCGCCTCACCGCCTCCCAAGTAACCAGGCCACTGCCCGGTTTGAGGTCGAGCACCACGTGGTGGGGAGCGGGCGGAGCTAGCTCGAAGATGTCATCGCGCACCTCCCCGAGGCGCCGGCCCTGCGACGAGACCGCCCGCTCGAGCCAGCGCTCGCGCTGCCCGAAGCGCGGAGCGACGCTCATGATCTCCGGCACGACTTCCGGCTCGAGCATGGCAGCTAGCTGCGCTTCGCGGCGGCGCATGACGTCAGCCGCGATGCTCGCCTCGAAGCCGTTGCCGCTCGGAGCGTAGAAGACCTTGCCCTGCAGAGACTCGGGGAGGTACTGCTGCGCCACCCAGTGGTCGCGGTAAGCATGAGGGTAGGCGTAGCCAGCGCCGTGGCCGAGGGTGTCCTTGTCGCGGCTGCCGTCGCGCAGGTGGACGGGAACCTCCTCCTCGCGTTCGCTCTCGACCGCGGCTAGCGCGTCGAAGAACGCCATCGTGCTGTTCGACTTCGGCGCGGTCGCTAAGTAGATGGTCGCTTGCGCGAGGTGGTAGCGGCCCTCGGGTAGGCCGACGTAATCGTAGGCCTGCGCAGCGGCGGCCGTATGGCTGAGGGCCTGCGGGTCGGCCAAGCCGATGTCCTCGCTAGCGAGGATGAGCAGGCGCCTGAAGATGAAGCGTGGGTCCTCGCCCGCGTAGACCATCTTGGCCAGCCAGTAGAGGGCCGCGTCCGGGTCCGAACCGCGCACGCTCTTGATGAAGGCGCTGATGGTGTCGAAGTGAGCGTCGCCCTCCTTGTCGTACAGGACGGCGCGGCGTTGGATGGACTCCTCCGCCACCGCGATGGTTATCTGGACCTGTCCGTCAACCGGCAGGGTCGTCTCGACGGCCAACTCGAGGGCGTTGAGGAGCGCCCGGGCGTCGCCGTTCGCGACGTTCACGAGGTGATCGAGGGCGTCTGCGTCCATCTGGACTCTGCGGCGCCCGTAGCCGCGCTCCTCGTCAGCCAACGCCTGCCTGGCAACGGCGCGCAGGTCGTCCTCCGCGAGGGGTAGTAGCCGGAAGACGCGGCTGCGGCTAACGAGGGCCTTGTTGACCTCGAAGAACGGGTTCTCGGTGGTGGCGCCGATGAGCACGACCGTGCCGTTCTCCACCCACGGCAAGAGCGCGTCCTGCTGCGCCTTGTTGAAGCGGTGCACCTCGTCGACGAACAAGATGGTCTTCACGCCGGCGCGCCGCGAGGCCTGCGCCGCCGCAACTGCCTCGCGGATCTCCTTCACGCCTGACAAGACGGCGTTGATGGCTGTGAAGCGCGCACGCGTCGAGTTGGCGATCACGCGGGCGAGGGTCGTCTTGCCCGTCCCCGGCGGCCCGTAGAGGATGAGAGACGAGAGCTGGTCAGCCTCGATGGCGCGGCGCAGTAACCGCCCTGGTCCGAGAATGTGACCCTGACCGATGAACTCGGCCAGGGTCCTTGGCCGCATGCGAGCGGCGAGAGGTTCGGTCGCGGGCGACTCGAAGAGGGACGGGACGGTGCGGTCGACGGCCATGCGCTCAGCCATGCTAGCCGCAAAGCAGCGCGGTGCGTGTGGGCCGCGGCGGTCTAGCGCTTGGGGACGTACTCCTCGAGAGTCAGCGTGAACGCTCCAACGTCGTCACCGTTCCACGTGCTTACGTAAACGTAGTAGCTGCCTGGCTGGAGCGCGATGAACAGCATCGAGTCGGTCGCGTAGTTGGACGCTTCGCTGTAGTCGGCGTCGTCGTTGGAGTTCACGAGGTAACCGTCGCTCGTGAAGACGTAGAGGTAGGTGTCGAAATCGCTCGAGGCAGCGTCGACCCGCATGACTGTCGCTTCTGCGATGGTGAAGCCGTAACCCTTGCCGGGACCAGTCCAGCCGCCAGGTACGGCGCCGTCACTGCTGCTCAATAGTCCGGTGATGCTGCCAGGAACGGTGAGCGGCTCCGTGCCATCGAAGGAGGCGGCTCCCTGCGTGACCAACTCGAGCGTATAGGCGCCGAGGTCGTAGTCCGCGTAGCCGGTGACTACGACGGTGTACTTGCCTGAGTAGTCGAGGTAGAGGTCGAGTCGTGACTCGTACGCGTCACTGTAGGGGGCGTCGGCGTCGTCGTTGTAATCGAGGCGGAAGCCGTCTGGGTCGAAGACGCTCAGGTACGTGTCGAAGTCGTAACTGCTCAGCGTGAGCGTCACGCGACTCCCCGCCTCGCCCTCGAACTGGTAGAGGTCGACGCGCGAACCGTCCTTGAAG
This sequence comes from Truepera radiovictrix, assembly GCA_044463725.1. GTDB lineage: Bacteria > Deinococcota > Deinococci > Deinococcales > Trueperaceae > JAAYYF01. The sequence continues at coordinate 4,698 of JBIQMD010000025.1, read as the reverse complement.
TTCTGGCCGTCCTCCACCGTCAACTCGCCGAAGGCCGGGTCCCCTGAAGCGAGGAGCGGCAGTTGGGAGACGTAGTAGTTGGGCACGACGAACGGTCGCTGCGCCACGGCGGCGGTAGCGAGGGTGAGGACGAGCAACGGCGCTAAACGACGGAGCATGCTGGTTCCTTTCGGTTGCGAGCCGGCACGGGTCAACTGCGCCGTAACGCTACGGCCGCCTTGACCATCTACTGCCTGCCCCTGTTGCAGGATTGTACGGCAACTGCGATGTTCGCGGTAGGCTAGGCCGTCATGACGAAACCAGACTCCACCCGCCCGGACTCCCCGCGCGCCGCCGCCCGCGCGCGCCTTCGCCCTGGCGGTGGTGGCTCCGCAAGCAAGGCACCAGCTGCGCCCTTGACCTTCCAACAGCGCTTCTGGCGCGAGGTGCGCGGTTACGCAGAAGCGCTCGTCATCGCGTTCCTCGTGGTGACCTTCGTGTTCACGACGGTCGGAGTCGTAGGCACCTCGATGGAACCCAACCTCGATGGTGGCAACGGCCGCGGCAACCTCCTGCAGGCCCTGCTCACCGGCGACCGCGTCTTCATCCCTAAGTACGACACGTGGCTGCGCCGTGCTGGCGTGCTTGGCACGTACGAGCGCGGGGCCGTGGTGGTCTTGCGTGAGCCAGCGAACGCCCCGACGGCCCTCGAGTCCGGCAAGCGCAACTTCTTCATCAAGCGCGTGGTTGGCCTGCCCGGCGACCGCGTCCGCATCGAGCGCGGGCAGGTGTACGTGAACGACGTCGCCATCGATCAGGGTTTCATCACCGACCCTGGAACGGTGCGTGTAGCGGCCGTCGACTTCCCGCTCGTGGTCGTGCGCGACGGCCAAGTATCCGCGCTGGTCATGGGCTTCGAGACGACGCCGAAGGGCAACTCGGTGCCGATGCTGCCGATGGGCGGCTTCCTCCCAGCCAGCGTTAGCGTCGATGACGCGCGCGTGCAGCTCTTCTACGGCAACGTGGTCAGCAATATCCCCGTGCCCGCCGGCACGGTGGAGGGCACGCCGGTCGTGCTCGACTTCGTGGTGCCAGACGGGAAGTACTTCGTGATGGGGGACAACCGCTCGGCTGGCGGGTCGGAAGACTCGCGCTACTTCGGGCCGGTTGACGCCATCGCCATCGCTGGGCGCGCAACGGCCGTTATCTGGCCGCCACGCCGCGACGATCACTGGAACCTCAGGGTCCTCTCGGCCCCGGCGGCGTTCGAGGCAGCTAACCCCTAGCGCCTGCCCCTTGTGCAGCGTCGAGCGGGAAAGCGCCGACTATCCCAAGTTGCGCAAGGTAGTGCGCCAGCGCTTCAAGGCGTTCACGGACGCCTGACTCGGCCAAGTACTGCTCGTGCGTGAAGGCGTGCAGCGCGCCGCCCGTCTCAAGAGCCGCGTCTGCGGCGCGGAGCGTGGAGGCAACGTCCGGGCTGCGCTCCAAGCGCACGTCCGTACGGAACAGCCACAAGCCAAGCGCCTCGTCGCGGCCCGTGCCCAGCGCCCTGATCGCGGCGCTAGCGGCTGGCGCGAGATGGTAAGCCTCCTCACGCTCGTCGTCAGGAGTGAGCAGTCCCAACGGCCCTGACTCCTCACCTTGCCAAGCGCGCAGGGTGGCCTCCGACCCCGTGAAGTAGTGAGTGCGTGGTGCGCGGTCGACCGCCTCGGCGCCAGCGAAGCGCGAGATGGCCGTCACGACGGTCCGGTAATGCCGTGCGGCCGCCGCCGGTGAGACGGCCCCTTGCGAGTAGCGCGTGGCGTCGTCGGCAGCGTGGAAGCCGAAACGCAACCAACTGGAGGCGGCAGCGAAGGCGCCAACGAAGCGCTCGTCCGCGTTGGCCAACTCCCAGCGCGACGTGGCCGAGCCGCCGAAGAGGTAGAGGCTCGTCACCAGGCCGTACTCCTCGTGCAGCCGCCGCAGATACGCGAACGTGGGCTGCTCCCACGGCGACGCGTGGCCGCCAGCGAACAGGTCCTCGACGCAGCCGAACACGTCGTCGACGCTGAAGTGCAGGTATGGGCCGGTCAAGCGCCGGCCAGGCGGTAGGTCTCCTTGGTCAAGTCGTAAGCGAGCGCGCGCGCCAAGCCAGGGGCCTCGTCCTCGTCGATCAGGCCACGCACGACGCGACCAGCCAACCAGTTGCACGTCACGCGCCGCCAGATGTCGTGGCGGGCGGGGATGGAGGGGAACGCCCGCGTGTCGTCGACGAAGCCCGCCAGGTTGTAGATGCCTGCCGTCTCACTCACGGCGTCGAGGTAGCGTTCCATACCGAGCACGGAATCGAAGAACCACCACGGAGCGCCTAGGCGCAGGGTGGGGTAGAAGCCCGCCAGGGGTGCCAACTCACGCGAGTAGGTCGTCTCGTCGAGGGTGTAAAGCACCATGCGGAAGCGCGAGTGGGTGCCGAGCTCATCGAGCAGCGGTCGCAACTCGCGCGTCCAGTTCGTTGCGACCGGCATGTCAGCGCCCTTGTCGCGCCCGAAGCGCTCGAAGGTGAGGCGGTGGTGGTCGCGCAGCGAACCTACGTGGAGTTGCATGACGAGGCCGTCGTCGGCGCTCATGCGCGCCATCTGCAGCAACATGTGCGCCGCGAACGCCTGCCGCTCCGCCTGGCTGGCGCTGCCTGCCAGGACGCGCGTGAAGACGTGCTCGGCAGCGGGTAGCTCCACCACGTCTGCCGTGAGGGCCGCGTGGTCAGTTGCCGTTCCGCCGGCCGCCTTGAACGCCGCGCGGCGCTGACGCAACGCCTCCATGTAGCTCGAGTAGTCGTCGATCGCCATGCCACTACGTTGGGCGAGAAGTTCCGTAGCCTCCAAGAAGTCGCCGCGGGTCGGGTCGATAACGGCGTCCGGCCTGAACGTTGGCACTATCGGCATGCCGGCCGCCTGTAGCGCAGCGTGCTCGGTGAGGCCGTCCGTGGCGGCGTCCGTCGTTGCCAGCAGCTCAATTCCGAACTGGCGGAAGAGGGCGCGCGGGCGGAACTCGGGTTGCGCCAACTTGGCGCTCAGGTGATCGAAGGTGCGGTCGGCAGTCGCCGCGCTCGGCCGCTCGTCGAGGCCGAACAGGTCGACGAGCTCGTGCTTCAACCACAGTCCTGACGGGGTGCCAGCGAAGAGGTGGTAGTGCGCGGCGAACTCGCGCCAGATCTCACGCGGGTCCGTCTCGACGGGAGCGCCGTCGCGGCGGGCGACTCCGAGGCGCTCGAGCGGAACACCTTGGCTGAAGAGCATCCGCAACAGGTAGTGATCTGGAACGACGAAGGTCGTCGCTGGGTCGGCCATCGGGGCGTCGTCCAGGAGCAGGTCGGGCGCTACGTGGCCGTGGGGTGATAGCAGCGGGAGGTCGGCGACCTCGCCGTACAGTGCCCGCGCCACTGAGCGTTGCCCTGCTTCCGGCGCGAAGCCACGGTCTGGGTTGAGCGTCCACTTGCCGGTGGCCGCGGTCATGCCGGGGCATCCTCGGCGACGGCGAAGGGCGCGAGGTGGCGCTCGAAGTGGCGCCTTAGCGCGGCGCGGTAGGCGGCCGGGTGGCTCCGCAGAACGGCGCGCAGTTCCGCACCGTGAGCCTTGAGTGCGGAGCCGAACGTGACGTGCAGGACTTGCCGCGAATCGAACTGCTCAAGCAGCGCCCCGATCGCCGTGCCTGGCAAGGCGCCAAGGTTCGGCATGCCGGCCGGACTGCCAGACACGTGGTAGCTCTTCACGTCCTCCGCGAAGTGCTGGATGGCGAGGCGGGCGATGCGGTGCAGCAGCTCCGGCTGAACGGCGCCGACGACGCGCAGCGCCTCCAGGTAGCTAGTTCCTGCGGTCTTCAGGTGCACGAGCCCGTCGGCGGCCGCGGCGGCAAGCGGGTAGGCGGAGAACTTGTCGGAGCCGGAGTGCAGGCTCAGCTTGTAAGGGCCAAGCTGGCGCGCGATGGCCGCATGTCCGATGAGGTTGCTAGAGAGCAGGCCGAGGTCGCCTAGGTACTCGACGCCCTTCTCGAAGTCGCCGACGAAGCGGGGCGCCAACGACACCCACTCGACCCCGAGGCGCTTCAGCTCGGTGGCGAAGTAGAGGTGTTCACCCAGCGACGTGGCCGTTGGGGTCTCGTCGACGGACACCTCGACCTCGGTCGGGTAGGTGGCTGCCCGGCGCAGGTGGTCAGCCATGCGCGTGACGTGGGCGACGGCCCGACCGTACTTGACGGCAGCGCGCTCGAGCTCTCCCGGCCCGAACGTTACGAGGCGCTCACCAGCGTCGAGGCTGGCGTTGGCCAGGCGCGCCTTCAAATCGGCTGGCGTGGTGTCGAGCTCGTGCCACGGTAGCGCTTGGAACGCCAGCTCTAGGTCCGTGCCAGTCATGACGTCTGCTTCCGGGTTCACGTGCGCGCCAGGGTCGAAGGTGAAGAACGAGTAGCCGGCCGCTAGGCAGAGGTCGATGTCGTCCTCGGTCTTGAGGTGGTCGGCGTCCGCGCCGACCGGCCCGGTCCAACCAGCCAGGAAGGCGCCCCAGGTGGCGTCGTCGACGACCTCCAGTGGGTTGCGGCCGGTGCGGGCGTTCTCGCGCATGCTCTGCTGCGCGAAGATGGGCGCCACTCCCGTAGCGCCGGAGGCGCGCATGGCGTCGACGTGGCCGGGCGTTGCCAACCCCAAGCGGTCGCCGAAGCCGGCGCTCGTCGCGAAGCCAAGCGGGC
>JBIQMD010000024.1:0-10615 GCA_044463725.1 Truepera radiovictrix | reverse complement strand
CCATCCAGTTCCGCTTCCTCGGCCAGAACGTCGAGTACTGATGGTCGTCCCATCCCGCCCCCGCTTCGACCCGTTCTTCCGCGACCCCGAGCACCCTGTCAAGCCGAGCGCTCCTGGCGCGGTCGTCATCCTCGTCATCTTGATCGTCCTGTCGCTCGCGGCGGTAGCACCGCTTTACTGGATGTTCGCCACCTCGCTGACGCCGTCCGCGCTCACCGTCAAGTTCCCGCCCGAGCTCGTGCCGTCTGCGCCGACGCTGCGCAACTACCAGGAAGTGCTTGCACAGCCCAACTTCCTGCGCTGGGTACTCAACTCGCTCGTGCAGGCCGTCAGCGTCACGCTCGTCACCGTCGCCACCGCCAGCATGGCTGGCTACGCCCTCGCCAAGCTCCCGTTCCGCGGCTCCAAGTCGCTCTTCTGGCTCCTCATCCTCTCGATGATGCTGCCGTTCGAGGCGATACTCGTGCCGCTCTTCCTGGTGGTGACACGCCTCGGACTGGTCGACACCTACCTCGGACTGATCCTGCCGTTGCTAGTGAGTCCCTTCAGCATCTTCCTGATGAAGCAGTTCATCGGCACGCTCCCAACGGAGCTACTCGACGCGGCGCGGGTGGACGGAGCTAGCGAGCCGCGCGTGTTCTGGGACATAGTGCTGCCACTCGTGCGCCCCGGCCTGGCGTTCCTCGGCATCATCACGTTCGTGGCGCAATGGAACTCGTTCGTGTGGCCGCTGGTCGTTACGCGCTCGAGCAGCATGCGAACGCTGCAGGTAGGCCTGGTGCTAATCCGCGAGCAGGAGCCGCTCTTCTACGGGCTGCACATGGCCGCTGCCGTGCTGGCCGCCATTCCTGTCGTCGTCATCTTCTTCGCGTTCCAGAAGTACTTCCTGCGTGGCGTCACCGTCGGCGCGCTCAAGGGCTGAGGAGTCGGATCGAGGTGCCAGCAGTGACTATCGGCTTCGACCTAGATGGGGTGCTGATGCGCAACCCCTTCGGGAGCTACGTCTTCCCCAAGGTTCACGAACTAATGCGCGCCGCGCCCAAGCTCCAGGGCGAGGAAGTCGAGGCGGCGCGCACTACGGTGACCAGCGCCGTACTCGGCCGCGTCGGCGAGCTCATGCGAGCCGGCAACCTCGTGGCGGCCTACGACTGGGACGCGATCTTCGCGCACGTTGCCACCAGCTTCGGCGGCGTAGCCATACCTCCGGTTAGTCAACTCGTCGTCGAGGGCTGCCGCGTGCCGGGAGCCATCGCCGCCCTGCCAGGCGCCGCTACCACTCTGGCGGCGCTGCAAAACACTGGCCACCGACTAGTTGTGATCAGCAACGGCTTCTCCTACTTCCAGGAACCGGTGCTGGAGGCGCTTGGACTCCTTCAGTACTTCGACGCCGTGATCACCCCCGACCGCGTCGGCGCCGCCAAGCCCGACCCACACGCCTTCCATGCCGCGGGCGAGTTGCAGTGGTTCGTAGGCGACACGCTCGTGCACGACGTGTTCGGCGCGAACGGCGTTGGCGCCACGTCGGTCTGGCTCGACGCTTCCATGCCAGCCGCGCTGGCTGACCTGCCGGTGGCGGCGCGCTCGGAGAGGCCAGAGCTAACTGAACGGGTAGCCGCGAGCCTGCGGGAGTCGATGTACGTGACGTTCCACCCCGACGCTACCGTTGGTAACAGCACGCCGGCCTATGCGATTCGGGAGTTGGGCGAGCTGTTGGAGCTCTTTGGGCGCTAGGCAATCGCGCCTTACCCCGTGCGTGGCCCGCGTTCGGCCGCAACACGCCCGCCGCCGAATGTCCCGATGGCGTTGTCGACCAACAACGCCAGAATCGCCACCGGCACGGCTCCCTCGATCACCATGGCCAGGTTGCTTACCGCCAAGCCAGCGATTATCGGCACGCCCAGCCCGCCTGCACCGATGATGGGCGCAACGGTGGCCGTGCCGATGGTGTACACGGCGCTCACCCGCACCCCTGCCAGCATCACGGGCGCGGCCAGCGGTAGTTCTACCTGCATGAGTCGTTCCCACGGGCCCATCCCCATGCCGCGCGCCGCCTCGAGGGCGTCAGGCGGCACGCCCTCGAGGCCAACGATGGTGTTGCGCGTCACCGGCAGTAGCCCGTAGACGACCAATGCGATCAGCGTAGGCTTCAGCCCGAAACCGAACGCTGGAACGGCCAGCGCCAACACGGCCACTGGCGGGAACGTCTGCAGCACGGCCAGCACGTTGTTGGCGAGGGGCAGGAACTCGCGCCCGCTCGGCCGTGTCAGCCACACCCCGAGCGGCACGCCGATGACGAGCACGACGCCGAGGCTGGCGCCGACGATAGCTACATGCTGCAGCGCCAGTTGAAGCAGCGTGGTGCGGCCGTAAAGCACGCGCCGCTGTTCCGGGAACAGCGCCTCGAGCGCACGCTGCCACCACGCCTCCTGCGCGAACAAGAAGAACGCCAACGCTACCAGCACTAGCGCCAACGCCAGTTGCCACGCCGCCCCATTGCGGGCAACTCTGCGTGCGGCCGCGGAAGTCACGCTCCGTCACCGAGCGCAACGATGTCTGCGAGGCGCAACTCACCTAACCGTTCCCCAGCCGTGCCAACTACCGCGAGGCTCGTGGCGCCGAGCTGCAGGAGTTCGGCGAGCGCCGTGCGCAGGTCGGCGTCGACGCCTACCGCGCCCACGTACTCGCTAGCTGTGGGTTCCGGACGCATCAGCTCGCCGACCCGCAGGCGCCCCAAGCGCTTCAGGGCCCTCAACGGCCCAACGAACTTCTCGGCGAACTCGGTCGCTGGCCGGCTGAGAAGTTCCTCGGGCGTCGCGAACTGCTCGACGCCGCCATCCTTCATCAGACAGATGCGGTCGGCGAGGCGCACCGCCTCATCGAGGTCGTGGGTGACGAACACGACCGTCTTGCGCAGGCTGCGCTGGAGCTCCTGGAACTCACCCTGCAACCGGTCGCGCGTGAGCGGGTCGACGGCGCCGAACGGTTCATCCATCAGCATGATCGGCGGGTCGGCCGCCAGGGCGCGCGCGACCCCAACGCGCTGTTGCTCGCCACCCGACAGCTCCCCTGGGTAGCGCTCCGCGTAGGAGGCTGGCTCGAGCCCGACGAGCGCGAGGAGCTCCCGCGCCCGCTCGCGCCGCTTGGCCTTCGACCAGCCGAGGAGCTTGGGGACCACCTCGACGTTCTGTTCGATGGTCAAGTGCGGGAAGAGGCCGGTGGCTTGGATGACGTAGCCGATCCCACGCCGGAGGTGCTGCAGGTCCTGGCGCGCCACGTCGCTGCCGTTCACGTAGATGGTGCCGGAAGTCGGCTCGACGAGGCGGTTGATCATGCGCAACGTCGTCGTCTTGCCACAGCCAGAGGGCCCGAGCAGCACCACGAGTTCGCCTTGCTCGACGCTGATGTCGAGGTTGTCCACGGCCTCGCCGGCCCCGTAGCTCTTGCTTACGTTCTCGAAGCGGATGGCCGGGCCGCTGGGCGGCTGGTCGTCAGCGGGCACTCTGCCCCTCCTGCCGTAGCGGCCTCGCCGTGATGAGCGTGCCGAGGGCGCGCAGGCCTCCGTCGGCCAGGAGCGCGAGGGCAATCACGGGTAGGGCGCCGAGCAACACGAGGTCTGGCACGACCTGATCGATGCCGCGTTGGATGAACACGCCGAGACCGCCCGCGCCGATGAGGAACGCCACGGTAGTGATGCCAACCACGAGTACGGCGGCGGCCCTGATGCCAGAGACCATCACGGGCAGCGCCAGCGGCAGCTCGACGCCGGTGAGGAGCTGCCGCTGGCTCATCCCCATGCCGCGGCCGGCCTGCACGGCCGCCGCGGGAACCCCCTGCAGGCCCTCGTAACCGTTGCGGACGATGGGCAGTAGCGAGTAGAGGATCAGTGCTATCAGCGCAGGCGCCGCTCCGATCCCCCTCACCCCAAGAACGCCGAGCGGCGCGCCGATCGTCGGCGAGCCAGAGAACACCGGGGCACCCGAGAAAACGCTGGCGAGGAGACCTGATACGACGGTCGCGAGGACCGTGACCCACAGGAGCGCAGGCAGCGCGGCGAGAACGATGATCGGGACCCGCAGCCACGGAGTGCGGGCGCGCCGCAGCAGCACGAGCGGCAGCAGAAGCAACCCTAGTAGGAGCGTGGTTCCGAGACTGAGCCCCTGCCCCAGCCGCGCGAGGAGCGGTAGCAGCAGCCCGAACAGTGCGAGCGACGGTACCGTCTGGAAGAACGCGACGGTGGGCAGCAACCAGGTCGCTACGGCGGGCCGCCGGTGCGCAGCAACGGCGGCAGGTAGGCCGATGGCCACCCCGAAGAGGAGGCTGGTGCCGCTGAGGGCAAGGTGCCGCCCCAACGCGGCCTTGAAGTCTGCGCCTTGCGCCACCAGCTCGCGGACCAAGCCAAGTCCCGCGTACTGACCGCTGATGGCGAGGTAGAGCACGAACGCTGCAGTTAGCACGGTCGCGCTGGCTGCGTGACTTTGGCGGGCGGCCAGGCGCATGGCAGCGAACCACCCCACGTAGCACGCCACTAGCGCGAGCCAGAAGCCCAGGCCGAGAGAAGCACGAGCGCTGGCCGGCTGGCCATCCGACAGCAGCCTAGACCCGACGGCGGCGGCGTAGAGCGTGAGGCCAGTCGTGACGGCGGCGACGGCCGGCGCGGCAACCAAGAGACGCGGCCGCAACGCGCTCGCCGCCGCAGCCAGCCATACGAGCGCAAGCAACCACCACAGGCTGCCCTCGAGGCCGTGGAGCGCGAAGGCCTGACCGTCAACGAGGCGGTTAGGCTTCAGGACGAACCAGGCCGGCAGTTGCGCCGCCAGGCCGAGCCCTGCCGCAAGTAGCAGCACGCTCCTGCCGGGAACGCTCACGCTACGGTCAGGCGCCGGTCACTTCAGGAAACCGGCGCTCACTAGGTAGGCGTGCGCCACATCGCTCGGGTTCTCGCCGTTGACGGCCACCTTCCCGTTGAGGTCCTGCAGCACGCTCTCGTCTAGGCTGGCGAAGACCGGGTCGAGGATGCTTCCGAGGTTCGGGTAGGCGCGCGCCACTTCGCCGCGCACGATGGGTGCGGGTTGGTAGATGGCCACGGCGCCTTTAGGGTCGGTCAACGTGACCAGGCCGAGGGCGCTGATGGCGCCGTCCGTGCCGTACGCCATGGCGGCGTTCACGCCATCGGTACCGTTCGCTGCCGCCGTCTCGGTTTGGGTGGTGTTGCCGCCGGCTAGCACCACTAGCTGATCACCATTCACTTCGAAGCCGTAGGTCTTCTCGAAGGCGGGTAGCGCGTCTTCCCGGTCAACGAACTCCTGGCTGGCCGCCAACTTGAACGGCTTGCCTGCGTTGATGTAGGCCGCGAGGTCGGCGACGCTCGTCAGGCCGTTAGCTTCCGCGAGGGCTTTGGGAACGGCAAGCGCCCAGGTGTTGTTGGCGGGCGAGCGGCCGAGCCACACGACGTCGTTCCGTTCCGAGTCGAGGCGCTTGACGGTGTCGTACAGCTCCGTTGCGTTCGTGGAGGTGCCGGCCGGCAGGTCAGCGTTCGGGAAGAACGTGAGGGCAGTGCCGGTGTACTCGGGGTAGATATCGATCTCGCCTGACAGCAGCGCCTGCCGCACGACGGACGTGGTGCCGAAGCCCGAGCGATCGACGACCTGAATGCCGTTGGCCTCCAGCATCAGCTTGATCACCTGCGCGAGGACGGAGCCTTCCGTGTCGATCTTGGAGCCGATTGTGATGGGCTTCGCGGCGTCCTGCGCGGCGGCCGTGACCATTCCTGCGAGTAGGGCGAGGATGATAAGGAATCTTCTCATCGCGAGCCTCCTTCGGTTGTGCGGCCGGGAGTTCGCCGACGGAGCACAGGCTAGGCTACTCGCTCGTTTCGCATGCGCCCGTACTTACGGCACGCTGACCGCAGCGGGTGCCAAGTGCCCGTTCGCCAGCGCCGCAGGTTCGCGCGAGCCAGGCCGCGCCTCGCCCATGAGCGCTAGGCTGCAGGAGTACGAGGGTCGACGAGGTGACAGCATGACGTTCGCGGAGTTGTTCGGCACGGAGCTGCCCATAATCCAGGCGCCGATGGCCGGGGTACAGGACCAGCGCCTGGCGGTGGCCGTCTCGACCGCTGGCGGTCTCGGTTCGCTGCCGTGCGGGCTGCTGGCGCCAGACGAGATCGCGTCCGAACTGCGCGAGATCGAGTGCCGGACTGACAGGCCTTACAACGTCAACTTCTTCAGCCACAGGGTGCCGCCGCGCAACCCCGACGCCGATGCACGCTGGCGCCAGCTCCTCGCCCCTTACTACGAGGAGTTGGGCGTGGACGCAGGCGCCGAGTCGGTCTCGCCGCTCCGCACGCCGTTCGACGACGCGGCCGCCGCGGTGGTCAGCGAGTTGCGGCCGCCGGTCGTGAGCTTCCATTACGGCCTGCCGGCCGAGCAGCTACTGGCCGAGGTGCGCGCTACGGGAGCGAAGGTCATCGCCACCGCCACCACCGTCGCGGAAGCGCTTTGCCTCGAGGCGCGCGGCGTTGACGCCGTCATCGCGCAGGGCGCCGAAGCCGGCGGCCACCGCGGCATGTTCCTCACGAACGACATCACTACGCAACTCGGCACCTTCGCCCTCGTGCCACAGGTCGTGGCAGCCGTAAAGGTTCCCGTCATCGCGGCTGGCGGCATCGCTAGCGCCGCTGGCGTGCGAGCTGCGCTGACACTCGGGGCTATCGGCGCGCAGGTGGGCACCGCCTTCCTGTTGTGCCCGGAGGCGACAACCAGACCACTGCACCGCTCCGCGCTGATAAGCGCCGCGGCGCGGCACACGGCCATGACGAACGTGTTCACCGGCCGCCCGGCGCGCGGCATCGTGAACCGCCTCATCCGCGAACTCGGGCCCCTCAACGCCAGCGTGCCGGACTTCCCGCACGCCGCCAAAGCGCTGGCGGCCCTGCGCGCTGCGGCGGAAGCGCGCGGGAGCACCGACTTCACTCACCTGTGGGCGGGGCAGAACACGAGCGGCTGCGCGGCGATTCCCGCTGGCGAACTCACGCGGCGGCTGGCGACCAGCGTCTGACGCACTCTGCTCCTAACTGTTCCTGGCGGTACTCAGTTCTGTTTGGCTAGCTGCAGCGTCCCTCGCGTCAGGTTGGCGCATGTGACGGCAGCGCCCGTTGGTTCATAGCTACCGCTGACGCTCTCCTCCGTGCGCGAGAGCGTGACCTTGTAGGAGCACTCGCCGGCCACGGCCGGGCTTAACGTGACGTCGAGCAGGTCGCCCTCCTTGCCAACGAACAGTTGGCCCGTCCAGGCGCCGCCGTCCTGCCGCGCGGCATCTCCGCCCATCACGGTGTGCCACGTGCCCGTGAGGACGTACTCGTTCTGCTGGAGGGTGACTAGGGCGGTGCCCGCGCCGTTGGCATCGTCGCTGACTGTGCCGCGCCACGTTCCGGTGTAGTCGAACGCCCCGACCTTCGGCTTCTGACCGAGACCGCAACTCGTCAGCAGCAATAGCGCTCCAGCAGTCACGCCCAGCAGGTGCGCTACGCGCCCAGTGCGGCGGTGAGTGCCTCGTAATGCTCGTGTCATGACGACCTCCTCGCTCAAGCTAGCGTACAGGTTCGAGGTGAGTTCTCCGCTTGCCACCAACCCCACCCAAGGGTCATCGTCTAAACCATGCCTCGGCTGTTCATCGCCTTACCAGTTGAAGACAGCGTGCGCGCCAACCTCGCGCGCGTGGGCACAGCCGCCGACGCGCGCGGCGTCAGCTGGGTGAAACCGGAGAACCTGCACGTCACGCTGGCATTCTTGAGAACGGTCGAGGAGCACCGCATCGACGACGTAGAGGACGCCGCTTTCGCAGCCACGGAAGGCTTCGTCGGGCCGCTCCGTCTCGCCGCACAGGGCATTGGCGCCTTCCCTAACGACCGGCGGGCCAAGGTCCTGTGGGCGGGCCTAACGGGCGACGTGCCGACGCTCATCAAGTTGCAGGCCGCCCTCGCGAACGAACTTCGAGCGGCGGGCTTCGAACTCGACGACAAGCGCTTCCACCCGCACATAACGCTCGCCCGGCTTAGGGTGCCACAGCCCGTTCCCAACAGACTCGCGCGGCTACAGGAGTACGGCGAATGGAGTGTCGGCGAGCTGCAGGTCGTCGAGAGTCGCCTTCACCCGGCGGGCGCCCGCTATGTGGTGCGGGCCGACGTGCCGTTGGGAGACGAACATGACTGAAGGAGATTGAGAGTCTTAAGGCAGCCCCGCGGTCTCTGAAGGTCGGTAAGGTTTACTACCCCGCCGAGACTAGAGCGGGGCCAGAGGCAGCACCAGCCCCGGGAAGTCTTGACGGTAACGATAAACGTCGAGCGTTAGTAACCGATCCGCGGCGATGAGGGCGTGAGCACCCACCATGAAGTCGACTAGTAGCCGCTTCGGCTGACCTCCAGAGGACCGCCTCCGCCTATCGGCGTAGGTCGCGAACGCCTGTCCGACCTCATCCCACATGCGTGGCGAAAACTGACGGTCGACCTCGACGGCGGCATCGTGCAAGAACCGGGTGACGAACTCCTCGGTCGCTCCCGGGTACGCGCGGAGCTCGACCATTACCGGCGCGCAGATGACCAGCCTGCCCGCCCGGCGTGCTTCGTTCAACCACTCTGCCATAGCGCCAGCTAGAGGCTCGGCAGACCAAAGAGCGGAAATGACGTTCGTGTCTAGTGCGGTGCGCATGGTCAGTCGTCATCCCGCAAGTCCCGCAGCCAGGCACCTATCTCTTCTCTGGTCTCGAACGCGCGTAGAGCACCAACGTACGCCGCGAACGGGTTCTTGTCGCCACGGACGGGCCTTAAGTACGTGACGCCTTCCACGGTCACGAACTCCACCACATCACCCTGCTCTAGGCCAAGCCGCGTACGGACCGCCTTCGGGATCGTCACCTGTCCTTTGCTCGTGATGGTCGCCTTTACACTCACCTTACGTTGCCTCCATCTAGTAAGGATTCTACCAGCCGTCGCCGCGTCAGAAGAGTCGCGTCACGGTGAGCATGACCCCCTGACTGGGCCCCCACGAAACACACCGCTCAGAAGCGCTCCACCGCCAACGCCCCAATATCTAGACTCGTCTGCTCCCCGGCAGCTAGCTCCCCAACGAGCTTCCCGGTGATCGGCGCGAGGCTGACGCCCATCATGCCGTGGCCGGACGCCACGATCAGGTTGCGGTGGTTTCTAGACGGCCCAAGGTAAGGCAGACCGTCCGGTGAGAGCGGCCTGAAGCCGTGCCAGCGCGCGGGCGCAGCGAAATCACTCGCGGAGAAGCGCGGGAAGTAACGCAGGGCAGCCTCGATGATGCCCTGCACGCGCGGTTCGTTGGCGTCCTCGTTGAAACCGCTGAGTTCCATCGTGCCGCCCACCCGCAACTTCTCACCCATGCGCGTGACGGCAACGCGCGCCTCCGTGAGGATCGACGGTACGGCGAGGTGCTGCGCCGGGCGCTCGAGGGTGAGGGTGTAGCCCTTTCCCGGTTGCATCGGCACTTGCATGTCGAGGAGCCGCGCTAGCCGGCCCGTCCACGCACCCGCTGCAAGCACGAACATGTCACCGCCGATGGCCTCCGGCTGACGCGGCGCTGCGACGTTGACTGCGAGGATGCCGGCGGCGTTGCGGTCGAAGCCGATCACGTGCGCGCCGAAGCGGAACTCGACACCGTCCTCGATCAGCCGCGCCTGCAGCGCCCGCATGAGCGCGCCAGGGTCGAGGTGCGCGTCGTCAGGGAAGTGCACCCCGCCGACCACGTTCAGGTCGATGTTTGGCTCGAGCGCCCTCACCTCCGCAGCGTCAAGCACCATCGCCCTACTGCCCAACTCCCGCGCCATCTCTGCAACGTGCGCCTCCTCGTCCAGGCCCTGCTGCGTGGCGCACAGCATGGTGAGGCCGCGGCGCTCGAAGCCGATGCCGCCACCCAGCTCAGCGTCTAGCTTGACGTACTCGTCGCGGCTCGCGAGGTTGAGCGCCAGCAGGAGCGGGGCGTTAGCCGCGACGTGCCGCGCAGTACCAGCGCGCCAGAACCGCCACCCCCACGAGAGCAGCTCGGGTGAGAAGCGCGGCTTGACGTAGAACGGGCTCTTCGGGTTCGCCATCCACTTGATGCCCTGCAGCACGACGCCGGGCGCGGCGAGCGGCACGAAGTGGCTCGGCACGATCATGCCGGCGTTGCCGTAAGAGGTGGTGGCGCGCTCCGGTCCCTCCTGATCGACGACCACGACCTCGAAGCCACGCCGCCTGAGGTGGTAGGCAGACATCAAGCCGATGACGCCCGCGCCAACGACGACCGCGCGCCACCCGTTCCCTCCGGCGCCAAGCGTCACGAGATGCCCCAACCGAACTCGTCGGCCGGGTCTATCAGCAGCGCGCCCTCCGCCATCACGTGGGCTCGACCAGTAATGACGGGCAGGACGGCCCCGCCGGAGCCAACGGAGTAGCGCGCCTCGAAGCGACTACCGATTACGCTCTCAGCCACCCACGTCGCGCCGGGCGCAAGCAGCCCGTCGGCTGCCAGGCACGCAAGCTTGGCGCTCGTGCCGGTGCCGCACGGCGAGCGGTCGTACGCCTTGCCCGGGCAGAGCACGAACGAGCGCGAGTCTGCGC
>JBIQMD010000023.1:0-10671 GCA_044463725.1 Truepera radiovictrix | reverse complement strand
GGTCAAGCGCGGCGACATGCTCGAAGTCAACGACGTTCTCGACATCCTTGGCGTCAAGCTCATCGGCATCGTGCCTGAAGACGAGCGCATCCTCATCTCGACCAACGTCGGCAACCCCGCCTCGCTCGATGAGGGACCCAAGGTAGCTGCCGGTGCCGCGTTCCGCGACATCGCCCAGCGCATTCGGGGAGCGGACGTGGCCTACCCCTCGTACGACCAACCAAGCGGCTTCCTCGCCTCGCTGAGGCGCCTCTTCGGAGCGAACTGATGTTCCAAGGTCTGTTCGGACGCCGCAAGAGCAAGGATGAACTCAAGGAGCGCCTCAAGCTCGTGCTCTCGTACGACCGCGCCAAGATCAGCCCGGCGAACATGGACGCCCTGAAGCGCGAGCTCGTTACCGTCATCAAGAAGTACTTCCCGTCGGACGATGGCGACCTTGACGTCAAGGTCGAGCAGCAGGGTGACCGCGTCGTCCTCATGGCAAACCTGCCGGTACCGCGCGGCTAGGTGAGCGCCTAAGACGCCGGGAGGTTTCGCATGAGTGATCGCTTCGACATCTTGCTGGTCGAGGCAGACGAGTTGCAGCGGCAGCTCGTCGACGTGCTCCTCAGCGACGCCCGCATCCACATCGCAGAAGTGCCCACCGCCCGCGAAGCACTCGAGTACTTGCGCGGCGCAACGCCAGACCTTGCGATCGTGGCGGCCGAACTACCTGACCTCGACGGCTTCGCGTTGGCCACGCGCATCAAGCGCGTAGCCCGCCTGGCGCGTGTGCCCGTGATCGTCACGGCCGACCCGGACGCCGGGTCGGGACTGTCACCCCGCCTGCGCTTGCGTGGCGAGGAGGCGAACGTCGACCTCGTTCTCCCCCGTCCGCTTGGCGACAAGAACCTCAAAGAACGCGCCCTGCGCCTCATGCTCACCCGCAGCGAGCCGCCACCCAGCACTCAAGACCGTGCGCTGCGCAACACCGTCGCGCTCGATGAGGCCATCGAGAACCTGGGTCAACACACGCTCCCCCGCGCCACGCCTTCCGGCCCATTGG
The DNA here is from genome assembly GCA_044463725.1 of Truepera radiovictrix. Lineage (GTDB taxonomy): Bacteria > Deinococcota > Deinococci > Deinococcales > Trueperaceae > JAAYYF01. The sequence continues at coordinate 9,626 of JBIQMD010000023.1, read as the reverse complement.
CCGGGCCTTCTGGAGCGACTCCTAGCCCAGCCCGCGCGCACCTTCAGCGTGCAGAGCTCGAGGCCCTCGAGCGCGAGAACCTGGCACTCAGACGCGAGAACGAGGAGCTGCGCGCCACCATAGCCCAACTGAAGCGCCAACTGCCCGGCGGCAGGAATACGCGCAACTGATCAGTTGTCGAGGTTCTAGCTTAGTTCGTCGTGAGACGGCGTAACCAGGTGAACGACCGCCCACTCGCGGATGGCGGCAATCACCACCTCGAGGTCCTGCCCCGAGGGCGTGAGTTCATAACTGCAGCGCGGCAAGCCCGAGCCGTTCGACTCGTCGTGCAGCACCTCGCGGTGGATGACACCGAGGCCCTCCAAACGCGCTAGGCGCTGCGTGAGGGTGGTTGGGTTGCAGCCGCCTACTTCGCGCCCGAGTTCGTTGAAGCCCTTCGGGCCCTCGAGAAGCGCGTGGACGATGTGCAGCACCCACTTCTCCTGCAGGAACTCGATGGCGGAGCCAGCCGCGCACCGCCGCACCGAGTTCGAAATGCGGCTGCGCTCGACGCGCAGATCGGAGTCGTCTCTCGATGGTGCGTTTTGGACCCCGGAAACGCTACGCAACTCTCCCATTCCCGCGAGTCTATCACCGCCGCACCGCGCAAGCTTTGTCCCGGCCTACACGCTATTCCGCCGGGACGAAAGCTGGTTCTGGCGCTCACGGTCCGGGTGGTAAGCTTATGGCCCGGGCGCCGGCGGCCGCGGCGACCACCTGCGTGACCGGGGGTACGGCGGCTTACAGGCAACGTGTTCGCCCGAAGGGAGCTACATGAACATCTACAAGCTGATCGGTCGCAACATTGAGGTCACGGACGCCATGCGGCAGTACGCAGAGGACAAGCTCTCGCGGCTCGACCGGTACTCCGATCAGATCGTCGACGCCAGCGTGGTCATGGGGTACGACACCCACGAGAACGCAGCCAACCCGGCCAAGGTCGAGGTGCAGCTCAACCTGCCTGGCGGCATGATCCGCGCGGAAGAGCGCGCCCTAGACACGTACGCGGCCGTCGACTTGGTCGTCGCGAAGCTCGAACGGCAGCTCAAGCGCTTCAAGGGCAGGCTCATCGCCCAGCGCGGCGAGACCATCGCGCCGCCCGTCGACGAGCCGGAGGAGTACCGCCCAGCTCACGTGGCGCGTGTCAAGCGCCACGTGCTCAGGCCGATGGCCCCTGAGGACGCCGCCATGCAGATGGAAGCCCTCGGTCACGAGTTCTTCCTGTTCCGCAACGTCGAAACGGACCTCGTAAGCGTAATCTACCTGCGTGACGACGGCGATTACGGCCTGATCGAGCCGGCCAGCTAAGCAGCACTCGCTCAACCGAAGTAAGGCTCATTCGCCCGCGGTTCGCTGCGGGCGAAGCGCTTGGCCAGCAGTGCCCCGAACCCGAAGCCGCCAAGGTGCGCCCACCACGCCACGCCACCGTCGCCCGCCACCGTCGCGCCGAGCGCCTCCGTCGCCTGGATGAGCACCCAGTAGCCAAGGAACACCCATGCTGGCAGCCACAGAGCGAACCACGGCCTCTGGCGGGAGAAGAGCCGCACGATGAGCCAGGGGGCAATCAGCACCGGTATGAGCGCCTGCACGTGTTGCCGCGGGAAGAGCCGCATGTAGGCGCCCAGGCACGCGCTGATGGCACCAGACGCTCCTATCAGCGGCGTGCGCGGCTCGCCGCCAAGTAGCGCCTGCGCCGTTGCAGCCACCGCGGCGCCGCCCAGGTAGAAAAGCAGGAAGCGCCAGTGGCCTAGGCGGTCCTCTACGTTGTCGCCGAACACGAGCAGGAAGACCATGTTGCCGAGCAAGTGGGCGATGCTGGCGTGGAGGAAAGCGTGGGTGACGAGCGTCGGTACGGCGCCAGCCAAGTCGACCCCGAAGCGTGCTGGAACCAGGCCATACTCGTAGATGAAGCGCACGGCCGCACGGCTCTCCCCGAGGCGGAACTGGTGAAAGTAGACCGCGAGGTTGATGAGAGCAATACCCCAGGTCACCACCGGCCACGACCGCCTAGGGTTGCGATCACGCAGCGGAATCAGCTGAACGACCCCGCCAACTGCATGAGCTCCCAGCGCCTCACGTGCGCTTGGCGGTCGTGATCTCTGGGCGGAACTTGACGATGCTGTCCGCCTCGATCACACCGCGCACGGCGGCACCCTGATAGACGATGGTCCGCGGCCCGATGACGGTTCCCGGAGCGGTGACGGCGTTGCAGCCGATGCTCACCCCGTCGCCGAGAGCGGCACCGAACTTGCGCAGTCCGGTACCTCGGCCTTCGACCTTGATCTCATCACCGAAAGTCTTGAAGTTCGCTAGTTTCACGCCCGCGCCGAGGTTGACGTCGTGCCCGATGACGCTGTCGCCCACGTAGTTGAAGTGCGGGGCCTTTGCTCCGCCGAGGAGGAGCGAGCGCTTGACTTCCGTGGCGTGTCCGACGTGCGCGTGCGGGCCGAGCACGACTGGTCCGCGTAAGAAGGCGCCGTGGCCGATCTTGGCGCCGGGGAACAGGAAGACGGGACCCGTCAGGTAGCTGAATGGGCCGACTTCTGCGCCTTCCATGACGACGAGCGGTCCTTCTACGATGGCAGTTGGGTGGACGGTGCCGCGCCTGAGATCCGTCAGCCCTGAGCAGAAGGCATCTAGGCGCGCCAAAACCTCCCAGGGGAACTCAACGTCGAGGAGCGCCGCGAGTTCGTCGGGTGCAAGCGCGCTCTCAAACAGTTGCGCTGGCGTGAGCATGTCGCAAGTGTACCGCCAGAGCCAGATACAATCGAGCGCGAACGTGTTGCATCTCATCTTCAATCCAGCAGCAGGCAAGGGCCGCGCACGCAAAGCCCTCACTCAAGCGCTCGCCTTCCTTGACGCTCGGGCGGCGCCGTACATGCTTCACACGACAACTGGCCCCGGACATGCCACCGAGCTGGCCGCCGCTACTCCGCCCGGCGCGACGGTCGTTGCCATGGGCGGCGACGGCACCGTGCATGAGGTGGCCCTTGGGCTACTGCGACGCGGCACCGCGCACGACGTGACGGGCGGCCGTACCCTCGCCATGCTGCCGTTAGGTTCCGGTGACGACTTCGCCTTCAGTCTGGGCTTGTCTCGCGACGACCTACCTGGCGCGTTGGAGCGCCTCGTGGCGGGTGAGCGCAAGCGGGTTGACCTCGGCTACGTCAACGGCGAGCCGTTCCTCAACAGCGTCGGCACGGGCTTCGACGCTGAGGTGGCACACCGAGTACGCAACTCTCCGCGCTTCCTGCCCGGGTTGGCTGGCTACCTGTACTCGACCGTGGCGACGCTGGCCATCCTCGACTGTCCGCCAGTTGAGGTGTGGGTCGACGGCAACCTGGTGCACTCTGGCCCCGCGCTGTTGGTAGGGGCCCAGAATGGGCCTCGTACCGGCGGGAGTTTCCTCTTCGCGCCAGAGGCGGTCCCGACCGACAGGCTGTTGGATGTGGTGGTAGCGAGCCGCTTGACGCGCATTGGCACCATGCGGCTCTTGCCCTTGGTCATGCGCGGCCGCCACCTGGAGCACCCCGCAGTGACGCTACACCGTGGCAAGTCGGTGCGGATCTCGTGGGAGGCAGTGCGGCCAGGCCACACCGACGGCGAGCCGCTGCCACTAACGGCCACTTATGAAGTGAGCGTAGCGCCCGGCGCCTTGCCGGTCATCGCTTAGGGCCCGCTGGCCGGGGTTCTGAGCGCACTGCGCCCTTTGCCACTTACAAGAGTGAGGCCCCGCTTGCGCGGGGCCTCAGGTTTACTGTCTTGCGTCCGGCGTTAGCCGGGTTACTGCTCCGCTCCTTAGAAGGAGACGGTGTACTTGATCTGGAAGGCCTGCGCCGAGGACTGAACGCCAGCGTTGTCGTTGGTGTAGACACCGTAGGCGAACTGGAGGTCGTAGTAGTCCCAGATGAGTTCGTAGCCGCTGACGGCCTGCGTGCCGGTACCGTTGACGTCGCCGCCGCTGATGTCGGTGGCGAAGTCGCCAGCGCCACGGCTGTTGGTGACGTTGTTGATGTTGGTGCCGTTCCAGCTGGCGTACTTAGCGGTGAGCTTGCTGTGGTCGAGGATGAACTCGTTCAGGACGAGGCCAACGCTCCACTGCAGTTCGCTAGCCGTGTAGGTGGCAGCGTCGGAGTGGCTGGTCGTGCGGTAGTTGACCGCAGCGAGGAGGCCTGGCTTGGTGTAGACGTCGAGCGGCGTGGTGGAGAGACCAGCGCCCACGCGGAGCGTGGTGGTGTCGTCCGTGCCGGCATCGGCGTCGTTGACCATGCGGTAGCCAACGTACGGGGTGAGCGAGACGATGGAGACGTTGAGCGCGTAGTCGGCGTCAACGAAGAGCGTCGTCTTGCTGAAGTCCGCCTCGGTCTGCGAGTAGCCGGCCGAGATGTTGAGGCCCTTGATGAGGGCGTTGGCGGCGGCGCCATCGTGCCCGAGGGTCACGCCGAAGCCGGTGTTGTAGTTGTTGTCGCGCTCGACGTCGGCACCGGCGAGGACCACAGCGGCCTCGGAGGCGTCAACGAAGGTGCGGAGGTTGTCGACGGTCGTACCGTTGACGGAAGCCTGGTGGTACCAGCCGCCGAGGCTGAAGCCCGCGAACAGGTCGGCGTTAGCGTCGACACCGAAGGACATCGCGCTGTCACCAGCGCGCGTGCTGTAGGAGTCGAAGTACGCGTCGAGGTCGACGATGAACAGGTTCAGGCTGGCGTCAACACCGAAGCCGGCCTGGTCTTCCGCGAATGGGAAGGCGTCGGCGTCGGCACCGAGGTTGTAGTTGTTGGCGGTCCAGGCGTCGCTGATGTTGCGGTAGTTGGCGCCCAAGCCGGTGAGGATCGGGAGGCCGGCGGTGTCGACGTCGAGGGTGGCGTAGAGGACGGACTCTGCAGTCGCGCCGCCGGAGCCGTTGGCCCACTCGAAGCCGAGGTCGAAGATGCTGAGGGCAAGGCTGCCGTCAACGCCCCAGACGGTCACCTGGGCGTTGTCGGCCAGGTAGTCGTCCTTGTCAGCGGCGTTCTCAGCGTACTGAGCGAAGCTGCCGCCGATGGTGAGGCCCTCGAGGGGGCTGAGCGTGACGCGGAGACCGCGCAGGTAGTCGTCGGGCGTGTTGGGATCGTCGTACGCCGGGGTGGTGTAGACGGCCGTGATGCCCGGGTTGAGGAAGGAGAGGAAGTCTGGCGCGCCCAAGGTGGCGACGAAGCCAGGCTCGTCGGTGGCGACGACGTACGGCGTGAAGGCCGTTTCGACGTTCGTCCCGAACGAGAAGGTGAGCGGGTAGGCGCCGATCGGCTCGAAGGTCGTCATGAAGCTACGGATTTCGAACCAGTTCAGGGCCGGCTCAGCACCGGAAGCGAACGGCGCAACGCCGTTCTGGTTGTCGATGGCGATCTCGACAACGCCGCTGAAGCTGTTGAGCTTGTTGGGGCTGCCCTGGCCATCGAAGCCGAAGGACGTGGCGAAGCTGAGGTTGAGGCGCGCAGTGACGTCACCAGAGGTCTGGGTGATGTCATGGCGGTCCTGTGCGACTTCGCCGACTTCCGTCTGGTAGTTCCTGGTGCCGCGACGGTCGCCGTCGAGTTCCGCAGCGCCCGTCGAGAAGATGGAGGCGCCCATGTTGCGCAGGTTGTTCAGGCCGTAGGCGCGGTCGACATCGAACGGATCGCCGATGACGCGGCCGACGTAGTACTTGGCGGTGATGGTGCCGGAGATCCCGAGCGGGTTCTCTTCGAGCGCAGTCACGCGGTCCTGAAGATCGGCGATGGCGGCGTTCTGGGCGACATCGGAGGCCTCGAGCGCAGAAACGCGGTCGCGAAGGGCGACTTGGCTGCTGCGAAGGAGGATGACGAACTCGCGGATGTTGGCGATATCGGAGCGGTTACGCTCGATGGCCGAATTGACGCCCGCAAGGTCGACGGTGGCGCCAGCGTTGCCGCCAACGCTGCCCTTGAGCCCGGCGATATCAGCCTGAACGAGCTGAAGGACGCGGTTCATGGCGGCGATGTCGTCGGCGTTCTGGCGGCCGAGGGTGTTGGCCTGGTTGGCCAAGCTGTAGGCGGCGTCTGCGCGCGCGGCAGCGGCTTCGGCCTGGGCCTGGGCCGTGTCGAGGGCGACACGCTGCGAAGCGATCTGGTTCTGCAGATCGCGGAGGACCGCCGGATCGACGCCACCGCCGGCGAGGGCGGCTTCAAGGTCGTCGAGGCGAGCGGTGTTGGCGGTCACGTCGTCGGAGAGGCCAGCGATGGCGCTCTCGGCGGCGGACAGCCGCACGCCCTGGGCAGCCACGTCGGAGGCGAGTTCCTGCACGGCGTTGCGCAGCGAATCAACGTCAGCCTGCGTAAGTGCGAGTGCCGAGTTGACGTTGTCGTTGATCACGTCGAGAAGACGGCTGACCACGAGGGCTGCCTGGTAACGCGTGAAGGCTTCGTTGCCACGGAAAGTGCCGTCGGGGAAACCGATGACGATGCCGAGGTCGGCGATGCGGTCGACAGCGTCGCCAGCCCAGTGGTTCGCCGGGATGTCCGGGAACGAAGACTGAGCTAGGGCTCCGCTGGCGAATGCAGCCGCCAGGAGCGTGATGATTAGTTTCTTCATGAATTCTTACCCCTTGAACTTGGTGAAGTGTGCCTTGCGCAGTTCGCTTCACGAGTCCTGGGCGCCTGCGGCCGGGAGTTTCCGAGTTTCCTCTCCGGTTGGGCGTCTCGTTCTCGCTTCGCTCACTGGGTTCCTGGGTTTCCTTGGCCGGTTCAAAAGGTAGCACCTCCTTCCAGTGCGGCCACGGACGACACAGGTCCAAGCGGATTAGACCATGCCCGACGGTCACATGTCAAGGCGGATGAACTCTCAATGAGAACCCGATTCTGGCTTCGGGACGGGCAAATCGCGCTCACGTGAACAGTGCCACTCACGTCATTCTAATGAGAGACCGGCCGATTTCGCCGCTCGTCATACGCCTCGGTTATCCTCTCGCCATATGGCTCGAATCACGGTGCCCACTGCAGAAGCCCTCCTCGACGTCGAGTTGCGCGTCCTAGACCACGGGTTCGTCAGGCTCGTCGACTATCTGGGCGGCGACGCCCGCATCGTTCAAGCCGCACGCGTTTCGTACGGCGACGGAACGAAGTCGGTGCGCGAGGACGGTGCGCTCATCGATTACCTACTACGCAACCGCCACACCAGCCCCTTCGAGCAGGTGATCCTGACCTTCCACGTGAAGATGCCGATCTTCGTGGCGCGTCAGTGGGTGAGGCACCGCACGGCCCGCCTCAACGAGATCAGCGGGCGCTACTCCGTCATGCGCGACGAGTTCTACGTACCGCAACCCAGCGAGGTGCGCTTCCAGGACACCCGCAACAAACAGGGAGGCGACGCCCGCGACGTGCCGGACGAGCTCCGCGGCAAGGTCATCGAGCTGCTCAAGGCTGGCCAGGAGCGCACTTACGTCGAGTACGAGGGCATGCTCGAGGACGATATCGCGCGCGAGTTGGCCCGCGTGAACCTGCCGCTCAGCCTGTACACGGAGATGTACTGGCAGATCGACCTGAACAACCTCTTTCACTTCCTGAAGCTGCGCCTCGATTGGCACGCACAGCACGAGATCCGCGTTTATGGGGACGCCATGGCGCAGATCGCACGCGCCGTCGCGCCCCTCGCGTACGACGCCTTCGAGGAGCACGAGCTCTACGGCTGCGCTTTTTCGCGTACCGAGATCGAGGTGCTCAAGGCAGCACTCGACGGCACGCGCCTCGATGACGCCCTGGCAGCAAGCGGCTTGAGGGCAACGCGGCGCGCCGACTTCCTCAAGAAACTCGGGCCGCTACCGGCCCAGCCTTCCAACGAGGACTGAGCTGCTCGCGTGCGCTACCGCGTGGTTGCCGTCGGCAGACTCAAGGAGCGCTTCTACCAGGAAGCTTGCCTTCACTACCTCACGCGGCTCGGTCACTTGGCTTCGTGCGAGTTGGTCGAGGTGCGCGAGGCCCGCGCGAAGTCCGCTGATACCGTAAGGGAGGCCGAGGGCCAGGCGCTCTTGGCTCACGTTCAGGGTTTGGCGGTTGCGCTCGACGAGCACGGGCGCGCGTTCGGCACGACGACCCTCGCCCGGCACGTCTCCGAACTGGAGAACCGCGGGGTGAGCAGCCTCACGCTGCTGATCGGCGGCGCCGAGGGTCATGGGCCGGAGGTCCGCAGCGCGGTGAGCGAGTCGTGGAGCCTCTCCCCCCTCACCCTCCCTCACGACCTAGCCAGGCTCGTGTTGCTCGAGCAGCTCTACCGCATTGAGACCGTGCGCGCTGGGCACCCCTATCACCGCGAGTGACTGACGCGAAGTCAGCCAGCCTGCCGCGCCGTGGCGGCAGTGAGGGCGACGTGCAGGCTGAGCATGTCGACGATGGCAGTCGCTACCGACTCGAGCGGAAATGGCGTCTCGGCATCGAGCGCGAGGAAGAGACTGCGGGGGCCGATCACTACGCTTGGCGCCACCCCCGTCGCTTGACGTGGGATGCGTTCGCGCGCCCCGCGAGCGCTACTAGCCAGCACCTGATCGGCGGTAACTAGCAGGCGCGCCAACACCGTCCGTACGGGCGGGGTGAGGAGCGGCATGGCGTCAACGCTCTCGCGGGCGTAGACGCTGATGGCGCCATTGAACGTGGGGTCTTCTGGGCAATCTAGCCGCTGGGCTCCGCTACGGCCGGCCTCGAGCCCTTCGAGCACGGCGTGGCGTTTCGCGCTGGCGCGCAGTGAGACTTGCGTGTGGGCCTCTTGCGAGCGGATCACGACGCCCGTCCGCCATGTCGTTACGCGCCCGAGTGGGCCGCTCCTGGCGCTGAGTTGATCGAACGCTACGACTTGAGGCTGCCCGTCTCTCGTCAACTCGTAAACGGGCGCCAGCTCGCCGGAGCCTAGATCGTAGTGATCACGTAGCCGCTCTGCTAGTTCCGGCGCTGGCACCATCTCGAACTCCTGGACGATGCCCGTCCAGTCTCGTTCGCGGCGACCTTCGCGTTTGGGCGTCCAGAATGCCATGCGCAAGTGTAAGGGCATCGCCTCTGGTTCGGGTCGTGGTTCCGGTAGGCCAAGGCTCGGGGCCCGGTACGGCTTGTCGTTCCGGGCCCCGCATGGCCTGAGCGTGCTAGTTGGACTTGGCTAGACGTTGAAGCCGAACATGCGCATCTGCTTCTTGCCGTCGTCCGTCATCTTGGCCGTGCTCCAGGGTGGCGACCACACGAAGTCGACGCTCACGGAGTTGACGCCATCGACTTTCATGGCGGCCATCTCGGTATCGGACTGGATGAGGTCTTGTACTGGGCAGCCCATGCTCGTCAGGGTCATCTCGATGTTCACGTTGCCTTGGGCGTCTATGTCTAGGTCGTATACCAACCCGAGATCGACGATGTTGACGGGGATTTCTGGGTCGTGCACGACCTTGAGTGCCTCCAGCACTTGCTCACGCAAGGCAGAAGTGTCGGGGCCAGCGGCGCCTTGTCCGTCTGCGGCTGCCGCGCCCACTGCAGTGTCGTTCTGGTTCTCGCTGCTCTCCATGTTGGCGAAGTTAGCAGACTCGGGGCCTTAACGGAGTAGCGCCGAGCGCAGACGGGGCC
>JBIQMD010000022.1:0-11094 GCA_044463725.1 Truepera radiovictrix | reverse complement strand
GTCCCAATGGCTGAGCAGCTCGGCGGGCAACTGATTTCCGACGACGGCAAGAGCGCCATCGTCAACGACGCCGCCTGGCTGAGGGTCCTCGAGTATTTCCAGCAGTGGGGTCCGAACGGCAAGAACCTCGGTTCGCCGACCTACGCCGCTGCTCGCAAGCTCTTCAACTACAACAACAACGACATCGGCATGATGGAGTCCGGCCAGTACCAAGCGGCCCGCATCGTGTTCGACAACCCCACCTTCCTCCCGGGCGAGGGCTGGATGGTCGTCCCGTTCCCGCAGTGGGAAGACGCCGTTGCTGACGTGGCCGAGCCGTACTATGGGCACTACTGGCTCGTCAACGCCCAAGCCACGAGCGAGAAGCAGAAGGCCGCCTGGACCTTCCTCGGCTACATGGCCGACCGCGCAGACGAGTTCTTCGAGCGCGTTGCCGTCCTGCAACCCACCCAGGAACTCGTGAACTCCGACCTGTTCAAGAACTCGCCTTACTCCGACGTCTTCATGAGCGACCTAGCCAAGGCCAAGGTCATCTACTACGCGGAGGACGCACCTCGCGTGCAGCAGGTCCTGAAGGACGCGGTCGAGGCCGTCATGCTGCAGGGCAAGGAGCCAACAGACGTGCTCAAGACCATGCGTGAGGGCATAGAACGCGCCATCCGCGGCGAGTACTGAGCCAAGAGGGTGGCCCGTAGGGTAACTGGTCTGACGGTGGCCACCAGAAGAGCGTTGTGGGGCTGGGTGTTCGTACTCCCAGCCCTCGTCTACTTCGCCGTCTTCAGCTTCTACCCGATCATTAACGCCCTCTGGCTCAGCCTTCACAGCAAGAATGTCCTCTCGCTGCGCCCGCCGCGCTTCGTCGGCCTGCGCAATTACCTCGACCTGCTCAACTCGGACACGTTCTGGAACTCGTGGAAGGCGACGGGGCTGTTCACGGTCAGCACGGCCGTGCCGCTCGTGCTGCTCAGCCTGCTCCTCGCCACGCTGATCGTCTCGCGGCTTAGGCTGCAGCGCTTCTTCCAGATGGCGCTCTACGCCCCGGCCGTCATCCCTGGGGTGGTAGCCGCCGCCGTGTGGCTGCTGCTGCTCGACCCGCGTGGCATAGCGAACCAGTGGGTGAACTTCGTCATCGGCGTCAGCGGGGTAGACCACAAGTGGTTGGCCAACCCTGACATGGTGAGGTTGAGCACCGTGCTCGTGTACTTGTGGGGCAAGCTCGGTTTCTTCACGATCATCTTCATCGCAGGCCTCGGGGCCATCCCGCAGAGCGTGAAGGAGGCGGCCAACGTCGACGGCGCCACCGGGTGGCAGCTCTACCGCCACATCACCCTGCCGCTCCTCAAGCCGACGACCCTGCTCGTCTCGATAATGGCCATGATCTTCTGCATGCGCACGTTCAGCACGCAATACCTCTTCACGCGTGCTGGAGCGCCACTCGAGCCCATCAACGTGGTCACGCTCGGTATCTACAACACCGGCATCCGCGACTACCAGATCGGCCTGGCGAGCGCCATGAGCATCGTGCTCCTGCTCGTCATGTTCGTGCTTGCAGTTGCGCAGTTCCGACTTTCCGGCAGACAGGACGCTTGAGTGGCCGCCGAGACGCTACGCAGGGGCCACAGTGCTAGCGCGGCCGTGCGCGCCCGTTCGCCCATGGAAGTCGTCGGCAACCTCCTCGGTTGGGCCTTGCTCATCGGCGCAGTAGCGCTCGTGCTCACGCCCCTCGCCTTCATGTTCATCGCCTCGTTCATGCCGGCCAGAGACATCATGCGCATGCCGTTCCCCTGGTGGCCGGACGGCCTCTACCTCGACAACTTCTGGCAAGCCATAAGGGGCAACGACGGCAAGTTCATCTTCCCGCGCGCCCTGCTCAACTCGGTGTTCGTGTCGGGCAGCGTCGCGCTCACCACCGTGCTCTTCTCCACGCTCGCGGGCTACGGGCTGACCAAGCTGCGTTTCCGCGGCAGCAACATCGTCTTCCTCCTCATCCTCTCGACTTTGATGATCCCGTTCGAGACGGTCATGATTCCGCTCTACGTGGTCGTCACCGGCATGGGGCTGCAGAACTCGTACGCGGGTCTTATAGTTCCGTTCCTCCTCAGCGCCTTCGGGGTCTTCCTAATGCGCCAGTCGCTGCTCACGTTCCCTGACGAGCTGATCGACGCTTCGCGCATAGACGGCGCTTCGGAGTTGGGTATCTTCTTCCGCATCGTCATGCCGAACATGCTGCCCGTCATGGCAGTTCTCGCAGTGCTTACGTTCGAGCAGCAGTGGGACAACCTCATCTGGCCACTGCTCGTCGTGCAAACCCCGGCGCTCAAGACCATGCCGCTGTACGTCGTGCTGTTCATGGAGGAGAAGACGACCAACGAGGGTGCCATGGTGGCGGTGGCCGCACTGGCGAGCCTGCCCATGCTCGTGATCTTCTTCAGCCTCGCCAAGTTCTTCCTCAAGGGCGCTAACGTGTTCTCGGCCGGCAAGGAGTGACGGCGTCTAGCCGCCTGCACGGCCGCTGCGAGAGGTCTGCATGAAATTGTTCATCTTCGACATGGGCGGCGTGATGGTCGACGGCTTCGACGTGGTGCCCGCGCTAGCTGCCGACCTCGGCATCGCCCCAGACGTCTTGAGGGCGGAACTCGACGCCGCTGGAGCGACGCTCCTGCACGACGGCGCCATCACACCTCGAGAGTTCTGGCAGCGCTACGAGGTGCGTACGGGTAGGAGCGTTACCGGTGAACCGTGGCGCGACTACTTCAAGCCCGTTAGGCGACCGGCCATGTACGCCCTCGTCAGGCAGTTGCAGGACGCGGGCTACCGCGTGGTGGCAGGCACCAACACCATCGACCCGCACTACGACACTCACGAAGCCAACGGTGATTACGCCGTGTTCGACCACGTCTATGCCTCGAACCTGATGGGTATCTCAAAGCCGGAGGCTGCGTTCTGGCGCCACATCCTCGCCGCCGAGGGGGTGGCTGCCTCCGACGCGCTATTCGTAGACGACTTGGCCGTCAACGTGGCAGGCGCCGCCGCGCTCGGCATCACGGCCGTGCAGTACCAGACGTCGGAACAAGTTGGCGCCGCCGTGCTGGCCACGCTCCCGGCACCAACTAGCTAAGCGCTGGCGCCTTGGCCCAAGTCATGGTGCTGCCGTGCCTGGCGTCGGTAGGGTGCCGCCATGAGCCAAGCATCACCTGATCAGGCTGCAGCCGCGCCGACTGCCGTTACCCCGGACGAGGCCATCGCCCGCCTCAACAAGCTCTTCGACTCTGCCCTACGGGCGCTCGGCGACGCCGGTCAGCAGGACGCCGCCTGCGAGCTGGCCGCTCAAGGCTGGACGCTACTGCGCCATACTTGGCCGCGCGAGGGTGAGCGCCTCAACGGCGCCCTGCACTACCTGACGCGCACGGTCAGGCCAGCTCCCACTGGGGCGGCAGCTGACGACATCATGCTCGAGGTTCGCCACCTCATTCCGGCCGAGCGCCACCGCGTCATCTTCGAGACCTACTTCGCGTTGGCGTCTGGCAGCGCCTTCGTGCTCGTGAACGACCACGACCCTAAGCCGCTCTACTACCAGTTCGCGGCCGAGCACCCGAGGGAGTTCACGTGGGAGCCGCTCGAGGAGGGCCCCGAAGTGTGGCGCGTGAGGATCGCTAAGGTTTGAGTGCCACACGCACCTCCCGCGCCTTGCAGGCCGGGCGCGGCCGGGGGAGTAGGCTGGCAGGATGCGTGCCCCCGACTCGTCGACCGTTGATCCTGAAAGACCGAAGGCCGCGGCAGCGCAGCCGCTGAGTACGGCAGGGAGCGCACGTGCGCTTGCCGACCCGCTCGTCCGCGCGCGCTTCGCGCGGCGCATCACGGGCGCGTTGTTCGTCAGCCAGAGCCTCGGGTCGGCCGGCTCGATCGCCGCCGCAACGGTGGCCGCGATCGTCGGCGCCGAGCTCTCCGGCCGCGACTCGCTCGCTGGCCTACCAGCCGCCGTCGTGCAGATCGGGGTGGCGGTCGGCGCGTACTTCTGGAGTCGACTCTCCGACCGCATGGGGCGGCGCGGGGCGCTCACAGCGGCGCTCGTGACGGGCGCGGCCGGAGCAACACTCTCTTTGTTCGGGGTGGCTAACGGGAACTTCGCGCTGGTGTTGGTAGCGCTGTTCATCACGGGTTCGGGTAACTCCGCCGTGCAGTTGGGCCGCTTCGTGGCGGCGGAAGTCAACCCGCGCGCCCGCCGCGCCCGCGCCCTCTCGACCGTCGTGCTTGGCGGCACCGTCGGCAGCGTGCTGGGGCCTGTACTGGTCGGGCCGACAGGCCGGCTCGTAACCTCGTGGGGTTGGAGCGAGATCGCTGGTCCATACCTCGCCACCGGCGCCGGCTACTTGCTGACGGCCGTGCTCCTGTTCCTCGCGCTTAGGCCGGAGCCGCGCCTCCTCGGCGAGGTCATCGCCTTGGAGGAGGCCGGCACGCGCCCGCTCACGCAGACGAGGACCTTGCGTGAACTCCTGAACGACGCGGCAGTGCGGACTGCGATAAGTAGCGTCGTGCTTGCGCATATGGTGATGGTCGGCCTCATGCAGATGACGTCGCTGCACATGCACCAGATCGACCACACCCTCGTCAACATCTCGATAGTCTTCTCTAGCCATACCTTCGGCATGTACGCGTTCTCGACGGTGTCTGGCTGGATGAGCGACAAGTGGGGCAGGCGGCCCGTGCTTGGCGTCGGGGCGGTCGTATTGCTGGCGTCGTGTCTGCTTGCGCCCATGTCGCCTGGGCTCGTACCCGTAGCGTTCGCGCTCTTCTTGCTCGGGTTGGGGTGGAACTTCTGCTACGTCGCCGGCTCCGCGTTGCTGACCGACGCGCTCACGCCAGCCGAGAAGGGGCGCATGCAGGGCTTCAACGACCTGCTGGTCGGCGGCGCCGCTGCCAGCGCGACGATCATCGGCGGCCTCATCATGGCGCGCGCCGGTTACCTCGCGATGGGCTTGGCTGGAGCGGCAATCACCCTCGTCCTTATCGTCGTGGTCGTGCGCTTACCGCGCCCAACGGTTGGGTTGGCGGCAGACTGACATGCGGGCCGGTGGCGCTCACGTCTACGACGCCGTGATCGTCGGCGGTGGGGTCGCTGGTTCTACCGTAGCGTGCCGCCTGGCAAGCGCGGGCGCCAGCGTGCTGGTGCTGGAGCGCGAGCACCAGTTCGTTGATCGCGTTCGCGGCGACGCCATGTACCCGTGGGGCGTTGCCGAGGTCATCAGGCTCGGCCTGGAAGCAGGTCCACTGGCGGCCACCAGCCGCCTGCTGCCCTACTGGCATACCCACGTCGCTGGCCTGCCGGAGAGCGCGGCGCGTGACCTGACCGCCAACGGGGGCCTTGGGGTGAGGGCGTTCTTCCACCCAGAGTTGCAGAGCGCGCTGCTGAGCGCCGCAGAGCAGGCCGGGGCAACGGTAGTGCGCGGCGCTACCGTTACGGGCTTCAGCCGAACGCCAGGGCCTCAACGGCTTCACGCAGTCGAGGCGCGCTCCAACGGTGCGGCGGATGATCATCTCGCTAGGTTGGTGATCGGCGCGGACGGCCGCTCGTCGCGGGCGCGGGTGTGGGGCGGTTTTGCCGTCAACGCCGACCCGGAGAAGCTGATGTTCTCAGGCGTGCTCTTGGCGGGGGCCAGAGTAGGTTTCACGGAGCACGAGAGTGACACTGCGCACGTGTTCTTCGCGCCAAGTACCGGACTGCTGGCGATGGTCCTGCCGTTGGGTGGGCGCAGAACGCGGGCCTACGTCGGTTATCACCTTGCCAGGGGCAGGCGGCGGTTGAGCGGCGCGGCAGCGTTCCCGGAGTTCAGGCAACTCAGCGAGGAAGCTGGCGTGCCACCCGACTGGTACGACGGCGCAGAGGTGGCTGGCCCTCTAGCGCAGTTCTCCGGAGCAGACACGTGGGTCGACGAGGCGTACTCGAGGGGCGTAGCGCTGGTTGGCGACGCTGCGGCAGCGAGCGACCCGAGCTTCGGGTGCGGCATGGCGCTGGCAATGCGCGGCTCACGGCAACTGACTGACGAGCTGCTGCGCGCTGGGTCTTTCGAACAGGATGCCATCGACGATGCCGGTGCGGCCTACGCCGAGCAGGCAAGCCGTGACTTCGGCTCGCTGCACAGGCAGACCTCGTGGTTAGCTGACGTGTACAGGGCGCCCGGCACGGCAGCCGACGCCATGCGGGCCGGGCTATGGCCGCTATACGCGCGGGAACCAAGCCGCGTGCCTGACGTAGTGCTCCTCGGGCCCGACGGTCCAAGTGACGAAGCAGCCAAGCGCCGCTTCCTGGGGTTGGAATGAGCACACGTCAAGGTGGCCGCAGCACTCGGAGCAGGATGTGGTCGCGGCTGGCCGCAGGCCGCGTGCACGGCATTGGAGGTATGTGAACATGGCGCCTGATTTAGGTTGGTTACACCGTTACGTCCCCGTTGGCGCCGACGCCGAGGCTTCGAGCGGCGCTGCGGCTACCGAGCCTCCTCCTGGGGCCATGACGTTACTCCTCCTGCACGGCACGGGAGGGGACGAGAACTCGCTGATGGGTTTAGGCAGGCTCGTAGCGCCGACCGCGAACCTACTGAGCGTGCGCGGCCGCTCGCTCGACGAGGGCTCTCCGCGCTTCTTCCGCCGCTTCAGCGCAACGAGTTACGACCAAGAGAACATCATCTCCGAGGCGCGTGCGCTTGGCGACTTCGCGCGCAGCGCCGCGGACACGTACGGCATGGACCCCCGAAGGCTCGTTGCGGTTGGGTACTCGAACGGCGCCAACATCGCGCTCGCCACCTTGGCGTACGACCCTGACGCGTTCGCTGGCGCCGTGCTGCTCCGGGCCGTGATGCCCCTCGAGGATCCACCGGTAGTGGGTTTGAACGGTAAGCCCATCTTGCTACTCACCGGCGAACGCGATCCATACGCGCCGCACGCACGCGACGTGGCACCCTACCTCGAGCGCTCAGGCGCCCGGCTAGAGGAAATCAGGGTGGCGGCGGGCCACGAGCTAGTTGAGGAAGACGTTAGGCAAGTCAGCGATTGGCTCGCAACGTTCGCCCGCGAACGTTAGTCTGAAGTTCCAAGCGGTCTCAGCAAGGTAACCGGTTCATTCTCGTGTGCCTGACGATGGTTCGGGTGGGCGTACCGGTCTCTTCTGGTGTACTTTGTACCCATGTAATGGGCAATGGTGGGGCTGTGCACATGCCGCGTGGCGTGGTATTGTGGCCCATGCACGTTGACATCGTCCCCAACCGCACCTCCCGGCCGGCGATCTTGTTGCGAGAGACGTGGCGCGAGGATGGCAAGGTGCGTAAGCGCACGGTGGCGAACCTGACGGGCGTAGTCAGCGAGGAGCAAGCGCTGGTCTTGCGGCGGGTGCTGAAGGGCGAGACGCTGGTGGCGCCCGCTGACGCTTTCGAGATCACGCGCTCCTTGCCGCACGGTCACGTGATGGCGGTGCTACTGGCCATGAAGCGGCTGGGGATCGAGAACCTGCTGGCGTCGCGGCCGAGCAAGGAGCGCTCGCTGATCGCGGCGCTGGTGGCGTTCCGGGTCTTGAACCCGAAAAGCAAGCTGGCGACGACGCGGGCGTGGCATGACACCACGCTGGCGGCTGAGTTGGGGGTGCAGGACGCTGATGAGCACGCGGTGTATCACGCCATGGATTGGCTGGTTTCGCGTCAGGCGCGCATCGAGGGGAAGTTGGCGGCCCGGCACCTGAGCGAGGGTTCACGGGTGATGTTCGACTTAAGCTCGACTTACGTGGAGGGCGAGAAGTGCCGCCTGGCTGCGTTCGGTTTTGATCGCGATAAGAAGCGCGGCAAGAAGCAGATCAACTTCGGGCTGCTGACCGACGCTGCCGGCCGGCCGGTGGCGTTATCGGTGTTCCCGGGTAACACGGGTGACGCCAGCACGCTACTGCCGCAGGTGGCGAAGCTCAAGGAGCGTTTCGGGCTTTCAGCGTTCACGCTGGTGGGTGACCGGGGCATGATCACCGCTAAGCATCTTGGGGTTCTGAGAGAAGCCGGCGTGGATTGGGTCACCGCCCTGAAGAGCCAGTCGTTACGCAAGCTGGTGGTGGACGGCGTGATCCAGCCGAGCTTGTTCGATGAGCAGAACTTAGCGGAGGTCTCGCACGCTGACTTTCCCGGCGAGCGGTTGATCGCCTGCCGCAACCCGGTGCTGGGGCGCTTGCGGGCGCATAAGCGCGGCGAGCTCCTGGCCGCCACTAGTAAGGAGCTGGAGCGCATCCAAAGAAGCGTGAATGGCGGCCGCCTGAAAGGCAAGGCGAAGATCGGTTTGCGGGTGGGTGAGAAGCTCGCTAAGTACCGCATGGGCAAGCATTTCCAGCTCACCATTCAGGACGACAAGTTCGCTTTCGAGGTGAACCAGCAGAGCGTCGCTGCCGAGGCGGTCATGGACGGCATCTACGTCATCCGCACCAGCATGCCGGCAGAGGAGCTGAGCGCTGCTGACGCCGTGAGGGCGTACAAGGACCTGAGCAAGGTGGAGCAGGGCTTCCGCGCGCATAAGAGCATCGACCTGCAAGTCCGGCCGATCCATCATCACCTGCCTGACAGGGTGAAGGCGCACCTGTTCATCTGCATGCTTAGCTTTTACGTGCGGTGGCACATGGAGAAAGCCTGGGCGAGCCTGACGTTCAAGGACGAGGAAGCCGACGAAGAGCGCGATCCGGTGGCGCCCGCCCGGAGATCAGCCGCGGCCACCAACAAAGCGCAGACGAACACCTTGCCCGACGGCTCGCCCGCCCGCACCTTCAAGGGCCTGCTGGAGCACCTGGCGACCATCACCCGCAACACCTGCATTCACCCAGGTACCGGCGTGACGTTCCCCATGACCACCAGCCCCAACCTCACCCAACAGCAGGCGCTCGATCTGCTGAACAGCATCAGCGTGTAGACATCCCGCCGCACCCGGCGCAGCCCGCACTCAGCGTGCAGGACGGGAGAACTACGCGCCCACCATGCGGAACTTCAGGTTAGTTGGCTAACCGCGGAAGCAGGCCCCGAGTAGGGGCCCGCTTCCGCTTTCCTGTGGACGTGCGTTAGAAGGCGTTGATGCCGGTAATCTCGCGGCCCAAGACGAGGGTGTGAACGGTGTCCGTACCCTCGTAAGTCGCTACCGTCTCCAGATTGAGCATGTGCCTGATGGCCGCGTACTCAGTCGTTATGCCGTTGCCACCGAGCATGTCGCGGGCGGAGCGCGCCACGTTGAGGGCGCTACGGCAGTTGTCGCGTTTAGCGAGGGAGATGCGGGCGGGGTGGTCCTTACCCTCCCCCTTGAGGCGGCCTAGCTGGTAGGCGAGCAGGTCGGCCTTCGTTATCTCGGAGAGCATGTCGGCCAAGCGTGACTGAACGATCTGCTTGGCTGCGAGCGGCTCGCCGAAGGCCGGACGATCGGCGACGTAGGCGCGTGCCTCGTCGAAGCACGCCTGTGCGGCGCCAACCACCCCGAACGCGATCCCGAAGCGCGCCTGGTTGAGGCACGAGAGGGGGCCCTTCAGGCCGCTCACTTGCAGCTGGTTCACGGCCGGGACGGTCACCTCGTCGAGGTAAAGCTCGCTGGTGACCGAAGCCCTCATCGAGGCCTTCGTCTTGATGTCAACGGCCTGGAAGCCGGGCCTCGTGGTCTCGACGACGAAGCCCAGGATCTTGCCTGAGTCCTCGTCCTTGGCCCAGACGATAGCAACGTCCGCGCGTGAACCACTCGTGATCCAGCGCTTCACGCCGGTGATGACCCACTCGTCACCGACCTTACGGCAGCGCGTGAGCATGGCGCCTGGGTCCGAGCCAGCATCCGGCTCGGTGAGGCCGAAGCAGCCGACGGCCTCGCCGCTAGCTAACAGTGGCAGCCAGTGGTCCTTGATGGCGTCATTCGCGTACGCCGCGATTGGGTACATGACGAGGCTGGACTGCACGCTAACGAAAGAGCGCATGCCAGAGTCGACGTACTCGATCTCGCGGCACACGAGGCCGTAAGCCAAGTAGGAGGCGCCAGCGCCGCCGTAACGCTCAGGCAGGGTGACGCCGAGCGCCCCGAGGTCGCCGAACCGCCGCGCCAGGTCCTTGGGGAAGATGCCGTCCTGCCACCACTCACCCACGTGGGGGAGGAACTCGGAGCGCACGTACTCCCGCACGCTTCCTTGGATCATGCGTTCCTCTGGGGTGTGTAGCGAGGCGATGTCGTAGAAATCGGTCAGCGCTGGAGCGCTGATGGTGGCAACCGGGGTCGTCATCGACCGCCTCCTTGTGGGGTTGGGTTGTCGGTCAACCGTCCCCGAAGAGCTTCTTCATGGCGTCCTCCTTAGAGGTCCGCTTTGCGGGGAAGTAACGGTCCCCATCGAGCGTGATCTTACCGGCGCCCTGCAGCGAAACCAAGGCTGCCTCTAGCGTGTCTACCGCGAGCTCCTCGAAGTGGCGCTCGTCGATATGCCGTTGAACGTTGCGGAGGGTCACTCCCTTGGAGGAACCGACCTCGACCGCCTCGAGTACCCACGCTTCTACGGTCATACTCAGAGTTTACGCCGCCGAATACCACATGGAGGTCCCATGGCGATGCCCAAAGGTGTACCGGTGCGGGTTCTGATCAGGGCGCGCCTCAGCGCGCCAGTGCGCCAGTACCTAGGCGGTCTGGTCCGGCGCGGAACGCTTCTTCCTCGCCGCCGGACAGCTCCGACCAGGTGACGTCGTCGTCCATGCTCATGACGTTGACGGGGCAGGCGGGCACGCAGGCGTCGCAGCCAACGCACAGGTCTGGCGTGAGCATCAGCGCTCCTTGCGCTCCACTTAGGTCGCGCTGTAGCGCGCCCGTTGGGCAAGCGCGGGTGCAGGCGGGGCAGAGGATGCAGCCGTCCGCCACCCGCGGCAAGCGCCATGGGACAAGGGCAGTCGGCTCAGGTTCGGCCGCCGCGATTATTCGGTAGCGGCGCCCTGCCTCAGGTGGAGGTTCCGGTGCCCCTGATTCGGTGGCAGCGTCCCCAGGCAGCCACGCTTCGAGGGGCGCGACGGCGTCGGCGACGCCGCGCATGGCGCGGCGTGCCCCACCACCCAAGAGCGATCTCCTGCTCAC